>NZ_JBNHHB010000007.1:0-146165 GCF_059091905.1 Arthrobacter sp. Dra40 | reverse complement strand
ATAGGGGACAATTAGGAGATATGAAGGCACGCATTCTGGTCGTAGACGACGACGAGGCCCTGGCCGAGATGATCGGCATCGTGCTGCGCAACGACGGGTTTGATCCGGTGTTCTGCGCGGACGGTTCCCAGGCCCTCGAGGTCTTCCGCAGCAGCAAGCCCGATCTGGTGCTGCTCGACCTGATGCTGCCCGGACTGGACGGGATCGAGGTCTGCCGGCAGGTCCGCGGCGAATCGGATGTCCCCATTGTCATGCTGACGGCCAAGGCGGATACCTCGGACGTGGTCCGCGGACTCGAATCAGGCGCCGACGACTACGTGCCCAAGCCGTTCAAACCGGCAGAACTCGTGGCGCGCGTGCGTGCGCGGCTGCGGCCGGGAGACCAGCGGGCCCCTGAGACGCTGCGGATTGCCGACGTCGTGATCGATGTCGCCGGCCACGTGGTGCACCGCGGGGACGAGAGGATCTCGCTGACCCCGCTGGAATTCGACTTGTTGGTGGCACTGGCCCGGAAACCGTGGCAGGTGTTCACCCGTGAATTGCTGCTGGAGCAGGTCTGGGGCTACCGCCACGCCGCAGACACCCGGCTGGTCAACGTGCACGTCCAGCGGCTGCGCTCCAAGATCGAGCGCGATCCGGAAGCCCCCGAAGTGGTGCTCACGGTTCGCGGCGTCGGATACAAGGCCGGCCAAGGGTAAGTGGAGCCGGTTCTCAACCGGTGGAAAGCCAAGCTGAAGGCGGCAGCTGAGGCCGCTTGGCATGCCACGTTGCAGGGCCGCGACTTCCTGAACCGGAAATGGCGGCGCTCGCTGCAGTTCCGGACGGTCACGGCGGCCGTCCTGCTCACCGCCTTCGCGTTCTTGGGCGTGGGCGCTTTCCTCTCCAGCCAGATCGCCTCCGGACTGTACCAGGAGCGCGTGAACCAGGCCGAGGCCGAGTCCCGGCGCGGCCTGTCGCAGGTCAAAACCATTTTCGAGAGCTCATCTGCCAGCGACCGTGCCACGGTGGCCAGCATGGTGGGGGACACGCTGAAACTGCTGGAGGGAACCGGCGCAGAAGCCCCGCGCTATTACCTGCTGACACCGCTGCCGGGCGGGCAGAACCTCTACGTGTTCAGCCAGTCCAACACGTCCATCACCGCCAACATCATCCCTGAGGGTCTGGCCAAAGAGGTCGCCAGTGGCAGCGGCCAGTACCGCCAGGCACTGGCGTTGCCGGTAGGCGACAGCGACGTGCCGGCCATCGGCTTCGGCACCCAGGTGCAGCTGCCGCCGGGCAACGCCTACGCGCTGTACCTGGTCTACGACCTCTCCTCCGTGCAGCAGACGCTGGACTTCATCCACCGGGTGCTCTGGATCGGCGGCGCACTGCTGCTGGTCCTGGTCGGCGGCATCGTCTGGCTGCTGACCCGCGCGGTGGTGCACCCGGTGAGCCAGGCGGCGATCGTGTCGGAGAAACTGGCCGCGGGTCAGCTGCAGGAGCGGCTGGAAGTCCGGGGCGAGGACGAGTTGGCCCGGCTGGGAGCCTCCTTCAACCATATGGCCGGCAGCCTGCAGGAGCAGATCACGCAGTTGGCCACGTTGTCCGAGATGCAGCAGCGGTTCGTGTCCGATGTCTCGCACGAACTGCGCACTCCGTTGACCACGGTCCGGATGGCTGCCGAAGTGCTGTACGAGTCGCGCGGGGACTTCGATCCGATCAACGCCCGCTCCGCGGAACTGTTGTACAACCAGGTGGAGCGCTTCCAGGCACTGCTGGCCGACCTGTTGGAAATCTCGCGGTTCGACGCCGGTGCTGCCGCGCTCGACGCCGAGCCGACCGATTTGGTGGAAATTGCCCGCACCGCGCTTGACGCTGCCCAGCCGCTGGCGGACAACTCCGGTTCCGAACTGCGCCTGATCGCGCTGGAACCGCGCTGCATTGCGGACATGGACCGCCGACGGATCGAACGCATCCTGCGGAACCTGATCGTCAACGCCTTGGAGCACGGCGACGGCAACCCGGTGGAACTGACCGTCGGAGCCACCGAGGAAGCCGTGGCCGTTGCGGTCCGGGACTACGGCATCGGTATGACGCCGATGGAAGCCTCCAGAGTCTTCGACCGCTTCTGGCGCGCCGACCCGGCCCGGGCACGGACCACCGGCGGCAGCGGCCTGGGACTGTCGATATCCGCCGAGGATGCTCGCCTGCACGGCGGCTGGCTTCAAGCGTGGGGCGAGCCCGGCAATGGTGCCTGCTTCCGCTTGACCTTGCCACGGCACAGCGGCGGCACGCTCACGCATTCGCCGCTGCCGCTGCCGCCGGCCGGTGCCAACGGCATGCATGGGCATATGGCGGCGGAGAACGTACTACTCGAACAGCAGGAGGAAAACGGTGTTCCGGACCCCAGCTGACCCCGCCCGCGTGAGCCGGCTGCGCACCGTCGTCGTTATGGTCTTGGCCATGCTGGCGCTGGCCTCCTGCTCCTCCATCCCGATGTCGGGGCCGGTAGCGACGGTCCAGGCCGACTCCGGCGAGAGCCAGGGGACCGGATACACCTTCAACCCGCCGGGGCCGTCGCCGGGGGACGATCCCAAGGAAATTGTCGAGGGATTCATCCAGGCCGGCACGGCGCCGCAGGACGACTACCGGATAGCGCGGGAATTCCTGGCCCCGGATCTGGCGGGCGAATGGCAACCGGTGCAACGGACGCTGGTGTACCGAAACGTCGTGAAGACCGTCGGCTCGCCGTCCGAAACCGAATTCGTTCTCCAGGTGGAAGTCGACACATCCATCAACGAATCCGGTGTGCGGACGCAGGCCGAGGAAGGCGCCACCGAGTCGCTGCCGGTGGAACTGACCGAGGTGGACGGCCAGTGGCGGATTTCGAGCATTCCGGACGGAACCATGGTCTCCACCGTGGATTTCCGCACCCTGTTCTCCCCGTACAACCTCTACTTCTACGACCCCACGTACACCTATGCTGTCCCCGACGTGCGCTGGTTCGCCAACCGGCAGGGAATTTCTGCGGCGATCGTGGCCGCCATGTTGGAGGGGCCGGCACCGTACCTGGCCGGTGCGGTGATCAGCGCCTTCCCGGAAGGATCGCAGCTGGTGCGCCGGGCCGTGCCGATCGAATCAGGTGCTGCCAGCGTTGACCTCTCCGCCGAGGTCCTGACCGGCACCACGTTCCTGCGCCGGCAGCAGATGCAGCAGCAGCTGGAATTGACGTTGGGCGAGCTCAATACCGTCTCCACGGTGCAGATGACCGTGGACCAGCGGGAAGTGGACCTGGGCAGCGGACCCGATCCTGAGTTCCAGGCCGCGGTGACGGACCCCGCCGTCGGCAATGTCCAGATCGGAATCCTGAACGATGAACTGGTCTTCTACGAGGGATCGCGGCCGGTCAAGCCCGAGGGCCTGCCGTCGGTTAACCGACTGAACCCGCGCGAACCGGCAATGTCGCTGGACCAAGAGCGCTTCGCCTTCTTGACCGCCGAGCGCAACCGGATGTTCGTGATCGGCGAGGACCGCAGGCCGGTGGAAGCGGCGTCCGGGAGGGAGCTGACCGGCCCCAGCGTTGATCCCTTCGGCTGGGCCTGGACCGCCGCCGGCGACGGCAGCGGGAGGGTCTCCGCGGTCTCCATCGAGAAGCCGGACGAGGCGGTTGCAGTCAGCGCCCAGTGGCTGACAGAGCGCACGGTGACCGAGCTGCAGATCTCCCGCGAAGGCTCCAGGGCTCTGATCATTACCCGCGAAGGCGAAAGCACCGCCGTGTATATCGCCGGCGTGGTCCGGGACCAGGACGGGCGGCCCCGCGGGATCACCACCCCCAAGCGGCTGAAAGCGTCGGTGCCGGTGGACACCGGCGTGTGGGCCAACGAGGACACCGTCATCGTCATGAAGTCCTCGGCGGAGGAGGCAGTAACCGCGGAAATTCTGCACTTGGACGGCAGCAGCCAGCGGACCGCGCCGCTGCAAGGCATGGTAGAGATCAGCGCCGGCAACGGTGACCAGGACGTTTACGCCCAAACCAACGAGATGCTCTACATCCGGGTAGGCAACAGCTGGGCGCCGCAGCGTAATTCGCCGTTGGTCATCGATCCATCCTTCCCGGGCTAGCCCCACCTCCACAGGACGCCGCGGCCCCAGACGTGTCCACACCCGGACGGCACCGGTCCCCGGATCAGACGGGGACGGCAAGGCTTGGTACATGGCAGGAAAACGGCGATGAGGACGACGACGGAAGTGTGCAGCGGGCTGGACCGGCTGTATTTTGGCCGGACCGTCCAGGCCCTGCGCATCTGGTCCGGGCAGTTCGGGCGGCTGCTGCTGCCGACCGACTGCGTGGCCTGCGCTGCACCGGACCACGTGCTGTGTGCTGCTTGTAGGCAGCGGCTGCGGCGTTCTACGCTGCGCCCGATGGCGGTCGAAGAGACGGCCGAATCGCTGCCGCTGGACGAGGCCGGCCGGCCGTTGCCCGTGACGGCCGGCGGACCGTACCGACGCGAATTGTCCCAAGCGGTGCTGGCCTTTAAAAATCATGGCCGGACCGAACTGGCCCCGGTACTGGCCGTCGCGTTGGCGGGTGCCTTGGATGTGGCCGCCGAGCGTGCCGGACGGCCCACCGGCGCGGTGCTGGTGCAGGTTCCCGCCCGGGGAACTTCCCGCCGGCGCCGCGGCTACGATCCGCTGCAGCTGCTGCTCGCCCGATTGGAACGGCAGGGGCTGCTGCCTGCCGGGCTGCAGTTGCTGCCCGCCGTCCGGCCAGTGGGCCCGGGGAAGCGACCGAAGCGGTGGCCTTCTCCCGGCGGGCAGAAGTCTCTGGGCCGGAGTGGCAGGCAACGGAATGTTGCCGGCAGCATGGCGGTGCCACCACGTTTCAGACCGATGATCGCAGGGCGCGGCTGCCTCTTGGTGGATGATGTGCTGACGACCGGGGCAACGATGGCTGAGCTGGCCAGGGCGCTCCGTTCCGCCGGCGGAATTCCGTTGGGAGGAGCGGTGCTGGCAGCCGCCTCGGCGCCGGCGGGACACGCCAGCGCACCATCCTCATGAGCGCCGGACGTGCCGGTGTTGGTGCGGATTCCGCGGGGGAGTCGGCAGGAAATGTTCGAGATAATCCTACTTATAGGTGAATAAAAGGCATAGGTGATCTAACGTGAGGTATGGGCTCCCGTAAGGGAGGGTTCCCGTCTTCAGCGGCTGAAAGGAGTTTCTCTTTCAGTCGCTGTTGTGTCATCTAGGCAACTATGGAGGGCACCATGGAATTCAACATCAACGGCCGCAACCTGTCTGTTTCCGATAGGTTCCGCGAGTACGCTGAGGAGAAGATCTCCAAGATCGAGCAGCTGGGCGACAAGGTCCAACGGCTTGACGCCAAAGTCACCAAAGAAGCCAATGCCCGCAATGCCGAGAGCTCGATGACCGTCGAACTCACCGTGCTCGGCCGTGGCACCGTAGTCCGCGCCGAGGCCAAGGCAGCGGACAAGTTCGCGGCTTTCGACATCGCCTACAACAAGCTGCTGGAGCGCCTGCGCCGCGCTCGGGACCGCCGCAAGGTCCATCACGGGCGCCATACTCCGACCGCCGTCCACCAGGCCACCGCCACGCTGGAACCGGCCAGCACGGACGTGCCGCTGCATGAAGAAACGCTGGCCTCCGCGGCCGCTCAGACACCAGCCGAGGAACGGACCGGCTACGAGATCGAAAACGACGTCCCTGCGGGAGACTCCCCGGTGCTGATCCGCCGCAAGGTTTTCCCGGCCGTGGCGATGACCCTCGATGATGCCGTAGACAATATGGAACTGGTGGGACACGACTTCTACCTGTTCATCGACAAAGCAACCAGCGCGCCCAGCGTTGTCTACCGCCGCCGTGGCTGGACCTATGGCGTGATTACCCTCGATGCCGATTGCAGCGCCGAAGAAGCTAAGGCGCGCGAAGAGCTGCTGGCCTACCGCTCGCAGGAGAGCGCCAACGCCTGATTGCCGCAGTGTCTGCCTGTGGATGCCTAGTATGAAGGCATGACAGCCCGCATCACTCTGGCCCAGGCCCGCCGCATTGCGCTGGCCGCCCAGGGTTTGGCCAAGGAACGGCCCATCGGTCTTGTGACAGCAAGGCAGGTGGGCCGGACCTTTGACCGGATTCGGCTGCTGCAGATCGATTCGGTGAATGTGCTGGTGCGAGCGCACTATCTGCCGTTCTTCTCGCGGCTCGGCGGCTACGACATCGACATCCTCCACCGGCTCGCCGGCAGGGCGCCGCGCCGCATGATCGAATACTGGGCCCATGAAGCCAGCTACATCAAGCCGGAGGATTTCGCCGATCTCCGCCAGTGGCAGCGGCGCCGCTGGGTGGGTGCTTCCGGAATGGATCCGGACCTTGTCCAGGATTTGACCGTTCGGATCCTTGCCGCGCTGGCCTCCTCGCGCGGCCTGACCGCCCGGGCGGTGGCAGACCGGATCGGCCACGAAGAGACCCGGGCCAATACCGACTGGGGCTGGAATTGGAACGCCGTCAAACGGGTGCTGGAAGCGCTGTTTGAACAGGGACTGGTCAGCGCTGCCGCGCGCACGCCGCAATTCGAACGGCTCTACACCCTGACGGAGAGGGTGCTGCCCGCGCCGCATGACGCCGGGCACCGGCCCCATCCGGACGAAGCGATGCTCAGGCTGATTGAAGCCGCGGCGCGGGCCCACGGCATTGGGACGGTCAAGTGTTTTGCCGACTACTTCCGTGTCCCGGCCCGGGCCGCGGCCGGCGCGGTGCGGGCGCTGGAGGCCGATGGCACCTTGGAACGCGTACAGGTGGATGGCTGGAAAGGAGAGGTCTATCTGCATGCCGATGCAGCACGGCCGCGCCGGGCCACCGGCCGGGCGCTGCTGAGCCCCTTCGATTCCCTGGTTTTCGAGCGCCAGCGGGTCGAACGCCTGTTCGACTTCCGCTACCGGATCGAGATTTACACGCCGGCGGCCAAGCGGACGTACGGTTACTACGTCCTGCCGTTCCTGCTGGGGGACCGGTTGTGCGCCCGGGTGGACTTGAAGGCGGACCGGGCCACGGGCAGGCTGGTGGTCAGGTCTGCGCATTCCGAAGCGGACGCTCCGGCCGGCACGGCTGCGGAGCTGGCAGCCGAGCTCGCGGCCATGGCCGGATGGTTGGAGCTGGACAGCGTGGTGGTTGAGGGCAGGGGCGATCTGGCTGCCGGCCTGGCGCGGGAAGTTGATAAACGGGCTCAGGGAACCAAAACAGTGCGCGGCACGTCTCTCACGTAGACTGAACAAGCCAGAATTCTGCGCGACTGACTGGGAGCAATGTAGTGCCAACGATTCTCGAGCGTGTGCTTCGTACCGGCGACAAGAAGACGCTGAAGAGGCTGCGCGGTTACGCCGATGCGATCAACGTGCTGGAAGAGGACTTTAAGTCGCTCACAGATGCCGAGCTGCGCGGGGAAACCGACACGCTGAAACAGCGCTACCAGGACGGCGACCTGCTGGATGATCTGCTCCCTGAAGCTTTTGCCGCGGTCCGCGAAGCCGCCAGCCGCACGCTGGGGCTGCGCCACTTCGATGTCCAGCTCATGGGTGGGGCGGCATTGCACCTGGGCAACATCGCGGAGATGAAGACCGGTGAAGGCAAGACGCTGGTGGCTACCGCACCTGCCTACCTGAACGCGCTCACCGGCAAGGGCGTCCACGTCGTCACGGTCAACGACTACCTGGCCGAGTACCAGTCGGATTTGATGGGCCGTGTGTACCGCTTCCTCGGCCTGACCAGCGGCTGCATCCTGGCCAACCAGAACCCAGCCACCCGCCGCGAACAGTACGCCGCGGACATCACCTACGGCACGAACAACGAGTTCGGCTTCGACTATCTGCGCGACAACATGGCCTGGAGCCGCGACGAGTTGGTGCAGCGCGGACACCACTTCGCGATCGTGGACGAGGTCGACTCGATCCTCATCGACGAGGCCCGTACCCCGTTGATCATTTCCGGCCAGGCCTCCGGCGACGTCAACCGCTGGTACACGGAATTCGCCCGCGTCGTGATGCGGCTGAAGGACACCGAAGACTACGAAGTCGACGAGAAGAAGCGCACCGTCGGCGTGCTCGAGTCCGGCATTGAGAAAGTCGAGGACTACCTCGGCATCGACAACCTGTACGAGTCGGCGAACACGCCGCTGATCGGGTTCCTGAACAACGCCATCAAGGCCAAGGAACTGTTCAAGCGGGACAAAGACTACGTGGTGCTCCAAGGCGAGGTGCTCATCGTCGACGAGCACACCGGGCGCATTCTGGCCGGCCGCCGCTACAACGAAGGCATGCACCAGGCGATCGAGGCCAAAGAAGGCGTCGAGATCAAGGCCGAGAACCAGACCTTGGCGACCGTGACGCTGCAGAACTACTTCCGGCTCTACGGGAAGCTCTCGGGCATGACCGGAACGGCTGAAACCGAAGCCGCCGAGTTCATGAGCACCTACAAGCTCGGCGTGGTGCCGATCCCGACGAACAAGCCGATGGCGCGCATCGACCAGTCGGACCTGATCTACAAGAACGAGATCGCTAAGTTCGACGCCGTGGTGAAGGATATCGCCGCCCGCCACGAAAAGGGCCAACCGGTCCTGGTGGGTACCACCAGCGTGGAGAAGAGCGAGTACCTGTCCAAGCAGCTCGCCAAGCAGGGCATCCGCCACGAAGTGCTCAACGCGAAGAACCATGCCCGTGAAGCGGCGATCGTCGCACAGGCAGGCCGCAAGGGGTCGGTCACGGTCGCAACCAACATGGCCGGCCGCGGCACCGACATCATGCTCGGCGGCAACGCCGAGTTCAACGCCGTGTCTGAGCTGGAACGCCGCGGCCTGGACCCGGCCGAGAACGCCGACGAGTACGAGGCCGCCTGGCCCGCGGTCCTGGAATCCACGCAGAAGGCAGTCCAGGCCGAGCACGACGAAGTCAGGGCGCTGGGCGGGCTCTACGTGCTGGGTACGGAACGGCATGAGTCGCGCCGCATCGACAACCAGCTCCGCGGCCGTTCGGGCCGGCAGGGCGACCCCGGCGAGTCACGCTTCTACCTGTCCCTGACCGATGACCTGATGCGGCTGTTCAACGCCGGTGCCGCCGAGCGGATCATGAATTCCTCGCGGATGCCCGACGACGTGGCGCTGGAGTCCAAGATGGTGTCCAAAGCCATCCAGAACGCCCAGGCGCAGGTCGAGGGCCGCAACGCCGAGCAGCGCAAGAACGTGCTGAAGTACGACGACGTGCTCAACCGGCAGCGCGAAGCCATCTACAACGACCGGCGCCGGATCCTGGAGGGCGACGACCTGCACGAGAAGGTCTCCTTCTTCCTCGAAGACGTGGTGACCGCGATGGTCAACGAAGCCACGGAGGAAGGCCACGGCGATGACTGGGACTACGAGCAGCTGTGGACCAACCTCAAGCAGCTTTACCCGATTGAGCTGACAATCGACGAAGTGCTGGAGGAAGCCGGCGGCCGGTCCAAGGTCACGGCGGATTTCCTGCGTGCAGAGATAGTCTCCGACGCCAAGGTCGCCTACGCTCAGCGCGAGCAGACACTCGGATCGGAGACCATGCGCGAATTGGAGCGGCGCGTGGTGCTCTCGGTGATCGGCCGGAAGTGGCAGGAACATCTCTACGAGATGGACTACCTCAAGGAAGGCATCGGGCTGCGCGCCATGGCGCAGCGCGATCCGCTGGTCGAATACCAGCGCGAGGGATTCGTCATGTTCCAGGCGATGATGGAGTCGATCCGTGAAGAGAGCATCGGCTACCTCTTCAACCTCGAGGTCCAGGTTCAGCAGCCGGCCGACGTGACTGCGCCTGGTATTGCCGATGCCCGGGCGGCCGCGGGGCCGCAGATCGTGGCGGCAGGGTTGGAAGCTCCGCAGCGCCCTGCCTCGCTCCAGTTCACGGCACCGACTGCGTCCGGGGAGGCCGAGACCCGGGTCGAGCGCCAAAGCGCAGCCAAGGCCGGGGCTGCCAAGGACAAGCGGCCCGCGAAGAGTGGCAAGCGCCGGAAGTAGCCCGGGCGCTGCCGGTCAGCCGATCTCCAAGGCCGTGACCTTCCACAGCCCACGGACCAGCTCCAGCCGCAGTGCGATGGCGCGCACGCGCCGGGCGTCGGCAACCACGAGCGACGCTTCGTAGGCGCCCTCGGCAGCCCGGCAGATCCGGGAGGACCGGACCACCGCGCTGCGGTGCAGCCGCAGCGGCGCGCCGCCGCCGGACCGCAGTTTGGCTTGGTGCGCCTTGACGATGTCTGCGCGGTGCACCAGCTTTTCGTAGCTGGCGGGATCGAGCCATCGGGCCAACTGCTGGACCGGCCGCGTGCCGGCGACCGCTTCCAGACAGGCCTGCGCCACGGACCGGGCCGTCGCCGTCACCTGGCGCAACTCGGCCTCCGCTTCCGCGTCCGCAGGGGGATGCAGTCGAACCGGCGGGGACACTGCACGGGGTCCGGCTGGCCGGCCCGCCACGGTCGGGTCCGGTCCCTTGGGCTGCAGGCGAATGACGGGCGCGAAGTAGCTGTCGGGCCCAGCCGGATTCACCCGCCGTACCGTCAGCGGCCGCGGCGCGCCGCTGGCGGGGGCAAGCGCGTGCGCCTGTGCGGCAGCCTCCGTGTGCTCTGACCGTGTCTGTGCGGCCGGGAGTCGTCGAACGTTGTCCATATCCTGCCCTTTCTTTCCACTGGTGTGGCGCTGGTAGTGCGCTGGTCTTGCTCTGTCACCTCGTTTTTTCCGCGGCTCCGGCGAGATCGGGGACTTTCCCTAACGCGGCGGGGGAACGACGAGGGTTTGCCCCGGCCGGATCAGCGAGGGGTCGTGACCGATGGTGGTCCGGTTGGCGGCATGCCAGTCCGGCCACCGTTCGGCAATTTCCGCGTCCGTCGCCAGTGGGCCAAGCTCGGCGGCCGCGAGATGCCAGAGGGAGTCTCCGGCCGTGACGGTCACGGACCGCGGGTCTTCAAGATCATGCCGGGTCAGCGGCTTGGCGACGATGCCGGGCGCCGCTGCCGGAGGAGTCGGTTGCCACGAGGGATTCACAGCCTCACCGGCAGGAGGGGCCGCTTGCCACAGCGGATCGATGACTGCGGTGCCCGTGGGGCCGGTAGACGTCGGCGGTCCAGCCATGGCCTCCGTAGGGGAACCATGGGCGACTGGGACAACCATCAGGTTAAGTCCGACGACGGCGCCCGCCAACCGCAGCAGAAAGGCAGGACTCGCGGCGGCTGACAGCGCTGCCAGCCGCAGGTGCCCGGTTTTCGCCAGCATGGCGCCGGCTGCAGCGGCTGCCAGGCCCAAGAGAAGCCAGCACAGCACGGATGCACCGGCGCCGATGGAGAGAATCGCCAGCGCGTCCTGATAGGTGTGAGGCGGCCACAACGACCCGGAGCCGATCCTCGTCCCGGCAACGATCAGCACGGCACCGCTCCCGAGTATGAGCCCGGTGGTGACGAGATCGGAGATGATTCTGCGCATCGGATGCCCTTTCGACCGCTAAATGCTGTTTGATGTTGTTTGCCTTCGTTTGGTTGTATTTGCGTAGCTAAGAATCCATATCGTGTCACTCGGTTGCCATGGATGTAAAGGGCTGCCCACGATTGACGGTATTTGCCGGTGGTTCATAGGCTTGCGCCATGCGATGGGATGCCCTGTTCGAGGATCTGGAGGCGCAGTTGCATGCCGCGGACCGGCTGGAGCTGGAAGCCGAGGTCAACGAGCGCGCCCGGATAGAGCTTGCCGCTGTGGATCTCGCCAACAGGCTGCGTGGACAAATGGGCACGCAACTGCGTGTGAGCGTCGGCGGGCACCTCAGGTTCGACGGAGCGCTCGCCCACGTCGGATCTACCTGGCTGGTGCTCAACGAGGGCATGCGGAGCGTACTCGTGCCGCTGGCGGCCGTGCAACTGATTGAGGGCATGGGCCGGCACGCGGCGGCGGATGAGTCCGCAGCGCGCCGGCTAGGGCTCGGGTCCGCACTACGGGGGCTTGGCCGGGACCGAGCCCAGGTGGGCGTCTATCTGGCCGACAACTCCGGCACGGCGGCGGCTGAGGGAGTGATCGACAGGGTCGGGGCTGATTCCTTCGACGTCGCTGCTGTACCGTCCGGAGAGGACCGGCGTGCGGCCAATGTCCGTTCGGTCTACACCGTGCCGTTCACGGCCATCGCGGCACTGGTTTCACGACGCCCGGACTGAACGCTCACTGCGACTTCGACTTAGCTTCTTCGATCAGCCGACGCGTCTCGGCGTACTTGTCCTGGATGTATTGGTCCAGTACAACCTGCTCCACCCGCCACTGGCCCCGGCCGCCGATCTGGATGGCGGGCAGCTCGCCGCTGCGGACCAGGGCGTATGTCTGCGACGAGGAAATTTGCAGCTCTTCGGCCACATCGGCCAGCGTGAGGAACCGTGGCATGGACAGATCCTTCGGGACGGGGATGGTTTTCCCCATTATGGCATCGGTTGATGCGGTTTGACGGAGGTGAGGCTCTGATGTTGAGGCGAAGAGTTTTCCACAGATTGCGGCCGGAACAGGCAGGTTCAGTTCCCAAGCGGCACCGGCTCCACCAGAATAGTGCCACCCGCGGTCCCGGAGCACAGGTTCGGACCGCAGCATCGCTGTCCGTCCGGGCCCGGGGATTGAGGGGGAGATCCTTGAGCGCTGCCATCGCGGAGAAAACCGCCGCACCACGATTGAAGCGCCCGTCGTGGAAAGATCCGCGGCTACTGGTGGGGTTGCTGCTGGTGTTGGCTTCAGTGGCCGGGGTCTCCGCGCTGGTGGCCGCCGCGGACCAGACCGTGGGTGTCCTGGCGGCCAAATCGGACATCGCGGTAGGCCAGCCGGTTTCCGCTGATGACCTGGTCGTCGTCGACGTGAGGCTGGGCGAGGCGTCGTCCCGTTACCTACCGGCGGATGCCGGGCTTCCGGCAGGTGCGGTCGCTACTGCGCTGATCCGGGGCGGGGAATTGCTGCCGACGTCGGTGCTGGGCACAGCCGATGACCTGGACCGGAAACCGATCGGACTGAACATTGACAGCCCGCTGCCGGAGGGTGCCGGCCCCGGTTCCCGGGTGGACGTCTGGGTTTCCCTGCCCGATGGCCGGAACGGCTTCGACCAGCCTGAACTGCTGCTTGCCGCGGCCGAAGTGTCGCAGTTGGCCGACGCCACCACGGCGTTCGGCTCGTCCGGTGCGGAACGGCTGCACGTGCTGGTGGGGGATGACACCCTGCCGGCGCTGCTGCACGCGCTCGCCAACGGCGCCCGCATCAACGTGGTGCTCAATCTGGGCGGCACTTCATGAGCCTGCCGGTCCTCACCTTGGGAACGGTGGCCGTAGATTTCGTCTCCGGCTTGGAGCGGCTGCACGGACCGGTGACGGTGGTCAGGCGCTGCACGGAACTGGCGGAATTGCTGGCGGCGGCGCAATCCGGACTGGCCCGGGCCGCCATCGTGGCCGGCCAGACCCAGGACCTTGACGGCGGGGTGCTGGAGCGGCTGCACAGCGCCGAGGTCTCCGTGGTGGCGCTCACCGACGACGACGGCGAACGACTCCGGCTCCAGGCGCTTGGCATCCGCACCGGCGCGGAAACGGTCGAGCCCGCGGCCTTGGCTGCGCTGGTGGCCGAATCGGCCGCGCAGTTGCAAGTCTCCTGGCCGCCGGTCGGGGCTGTAGGGGCACCTGCCAACCCGCGACTGGCCGGATTGGCGGACCCCGCCGGGGCACTGCAGCCACGAGAAGCCGACCCACTGCATCCTGGACCGGCGGCCGCGGATGGCGAGCTGGTGGCGGTGTGGGGTCCTGCCGGGGCACCGGGGCGCACTACCGTTGCGGTCAACCTCGCCGCCGAATATGCAGCCGCCGGGCAGCGGACCCTGCTGGTCGATGCGGATACTTATGGGGCCAGCGTGGCAGCGTTCCTGGGCCTGCTGGACGAATCCGCGGCCCTGGCCCATGCCTGTCGGATGGCGGACCAGGGCGTGCTGGATGGCGAGGCCTTCGACCGGGTCTGCCTGAAGGTGGCGGTGACCGGCACCTCCCTGCGGGTGCTGACCGGGATTACCCGGGTGGACCGCTGGACCGAGCTCAGGCCGTCGGCGCTGGGAACAGTCCTCGCGCTGGCGGGCGCGGTGGCGGACGTCGTCGTGGTGGACTGCGGTTTCTCGCTGGAGCACGAGGAAGAGCTGAGCTTCGATTCGATGGCGCCGCGGCGCAACGGGGCCACCTTGCGGGTGCTGGAGCTGGCGGACCGGGTGCTGGCCGTGGGCAGCGCCGATTCGGTTGGGTTGCCGCGGTTAATCCGGGCCCTGGACGAACTGGGGCACGCGGTTCCTTCGGCGTCCGCGGAGGTAGTGCTCAACAAGGTCCGGGCGGCAGCAGTGGGGGCGCGGCCGGAGGCGCAGTTGCGGGAGGCGTGGGAGCGGTTCGGGCCGGTGCGCGAGATCCGTGCCCTGCTGCCGGCCGATCCTGCGGCAGCCGATGCCGCGCTTCTGGGCGGCTCGGTCCTGTTGGAGTCCGCACCGGACTCTGCGCTGCGCCATGCCATTGCCGGGTTGGCAGGAAGCCCGCTGTCGGCACCCAGGCGGGGACCGCGCCGTCGGGCCTTGGTCAAAGTGAAGTTTTGAACGTGCCGCGTTAGGCTTGCGCAAGGACCGCAAAGGCGCGGTTTGGACACAGCTATCGGAGGCGTTTTACATGTCGACTGGATCCAGCATGGCGGATCTGTCCAGCTCAGCAACGAACGATGAGGAATTCATCGCCAAATACTACGAGCACCTGGCAGCGGAGGACGCGGCCAGTTACAGTCCCGATGTGCTCAGTTCCCGGGCGTTGGCGCACCGGGAACTGGCCGCCCACCGGCCGCCGGCCGAACCTGTGATCGGGATCCATGACGAACCGGACGCCAGCGTCGTCATGATCGTCACCGATGACATGCCGTTCCTGGTGGATTCGGTCACTGCGGAGGTGGTGCGGCACGGCATTGCCATCCGGATGATCATGCATCCTATTTTTGTGGCAAACCGCGACCGGAACAGCCACGACCTGACCGGCGTGGAGCGGGTCCCGACCAGTGCCGGCGTCTCGAGTGGAGACACGGCTGCGCTGCCAAACCTGGCCGCGTTCGAGGCCGGCAGCGACAAGGTCCTGCGGATCGAATCCTGGATGGCCGTAGAGACCGCCCGCATCGACCCGGCGAAAGCCGCCGAGCTGGAGGCCGGGCTCAAGCGCGTCCTGGCGGACGTCCGCGCGTCGGTCGAGGACTGGCCGGCCATGCGCCGGCAGGTGCGGCAAGTTGCCGCGTCGCTGGATTCGGTGGCGGGCGCCGAGGAAGTTCCCGACCTGGCCGAGGCCAAGGCGCTGCTTGAATGGCTCGACGACGGCAACTTCACCTTCCTGGGCTACCGCGAGTACGACCTCGTCACCCAGAACGGCGAAGACGTCCTGATGGTCCGTCAGGACAGCGGCCTGGGCATGATGCGCCGCATTTCCGACGCACGGCGCGTCCAGCACCTGACCGAAGAAGGCCGCGCCCGCGCCCGGGAGAAACGCGCCCTGGTGATCACCAAGGCGAATTCGCGCTCCACCGTGCATCGCGCCGCGTATCTGGACTACATCGGGGTGAAGAGCTTTGATGCGCAGGGCAACGTCGACGGCGAGCGCCGCTTCATCGGTCTCTTCGCCACCAGCGCGTACAACCGCTCGGTGAAGAACGTCCCGATTATCCGGCAGAAGGTCGCGGCCGTGCTGCGGCACAGCGGTTTCCCTGCTGATTCGCACTCCGGCAAGGATCTGCTCTCGATCCTCGAAACCTACCCCCGCGACGAGTTGTTCCAGATGGACACCGACGAGCTGGTAACGACCGCGATGGGCATCCTGCGGCTGCAGGAGCGGCGCCGGACCCGGCTGTTCCTTCGCACGGATGTCTACGGCCGGTTCGTCTCCGCGGTGGTGTTCCTCCCGCGCGACCGATACACCACAGCCGTCCGCCTGCGGATCGAAGAAGAGCTGCGCCGCACCTTCGACCCGCAGAGCATTGACTA
This sequence comes from Arthrobacter sp. Dra40, assembly GCF_059091905.1. Classification (NCBI taxonomy): domain Bacteria; kingdom Bacillati; phylum Actinomycetota; class Actinomycetes; order Micrococcales; family Micrococcaceae; genus Arthrobacter; species Arthrobacter sp. Dra40. Next base: position 130,122 of record NZ_JBNHHB010000007.1, on the reverse strand, counting down.
CGAGGCGCGGATGTCCGAATCCGCCCTGGCCAGGTTGTTCTTCCGGATCCGGCTCAAGCGGGAAGCCGGGGTGCCAAAGGTCGACACCGCCGACCTTGAGCGCCGGCTGGCCCAGGCCTCCCGGTCCTGGTCGGAGGGCATCGACGAGGTGCTGCGCGCCAACTTCGACGGCGAAGCCGCCGCCCGGCTCTCGGCGAACTGGAGGGACGCCTTCCCGCCCAGCTACCGGGTGGACTACGAGGTGGAAGACGCGCTCGAGGACATCAGCCGCTTCCGCAGCTACGAAGGTGGCGAAGCCGGGGCCGCCCCGGTCCTGCATGTCTATGTACCCGAGAAAAGGACCGATGTCCTTGCCGCCGACGCCCGGCTGAAGCTGTACCTGCCTGAGGCGCGGTCGCTGAGCAACATCATGCCGGTCCTGCAGAACACCGGGCTGGAAGTACTGGATGAGCGGCCCTTCGAGATCATGACGGCCGACGGCGAAGACTACTTCCTGTACGACTTCGGCCTCCGGTACCCTGCCGGCGTCGATCCGCTTGCCACCGGCGGCCTGCTCGAAGAAGCCTTTGGCGCTGCCGTCACGGGCCAAAGCGAGTCGGACGGCTTCGACCGGTTGGTGCTGGCCGAGGGAATCGGCTGGCGCCAGGTGGCGGTGCTGCGGGCCTACACCCGCTACCTGCGTCAGTTGGGCAACCTGGTGTCCTACGCGTTCGTCTCGGACACGCTGTTGGCCAACCCGGACGTGGCCCGGGCACTGCTGGCGGTGTTCAACGCCAGCTTTGATCCGGATCTCGACGGCGACCGTGAGGCGGCGGTCGAGGCCGCCCGTTCCGAATTGGCAGCCGGCCTGGACGCCGTCCTGACGCTGGATGCCGACCGGGTGCTGCGCTCGCTGTCCAATCTGATCGGGGCAACGCTGCGCACCAACTACTTCCAGAACAAGCAGTATTTCAGTTTCAAACTCAGTCCCGCGCGGATCGAAGGCGCACCGTTCCCGCGGCCGAAGTACGAAATCTGGGTTTATTCGCCGCGCGTTGAAGGCGTCCACCTGCGGTTCGGCGACGTGGCCCGCGGCGGCCTGCGTTGGTCCGACCGGCGCGAGGACTTCCGCACCGAAATCCTGGGGCTGGTCAAGGCACAGACGGTCAAGAACGCGGTCATCGTACCGACCGGCGCCAAGGGCGGATTCTATGCCAAGCGCCTGCCGGATCCCGCTGTGGACCGCGCCGCCTGGATGGCGGAAGGACAAGACAGCTACCGCACCTTCATCCGCGGCTTGCTGGACATCACCGACAACCTGGTCCGGACCGAGTCCGGCCAGGAAGTCGTGCCGCCCGAGCGGGTGGTCCGAATGGACGGCGACGATACCTACCTGGTGGTCGCAGCCGACAAGGGAACCGCGAGCTTCTCCGACATCGCCAACGACATTTCACTGGAGTACGGCCACTGGCTGGGCGACGCCTTCGCCTCCGGCGGCTCGGTTGGCTACGACCACAAGGAAATGGGCATCACCGCCCGCGGGGCCTGGGAATCGGTCAAGCGTCACTTCAGCGAACTCGGCGTCGACACCCAGACCGAGGACTTTACCGTCGTTGGGGTGGGAGACATGAGCGGCGACGTGTTCGGCAACGGGATGTTGCTCTCCGAGCACATCAAGCTGGTCGCTGCCTTCGACCACAGGCATATTTTCCTGGATCCGGATCCCGACGCCGCTGCCTCCTTCCAGGAGCGCCGGCGCCTGTTCGAGCTTCCCCGGTCGTCCTGGGCCGATTACGACGACAAACTGATCAGTGCCGGTGGCGGGGTCTACCCGCGGTCGGTGAAGTCGGTTCCGGTCTCCGAGCAGGTCCGGGGCATCCTCGGTTTGGATCCGCAGGTCACGAGCATGAGCCCGCCCGAACTGCTGCAGGCCATCCTGAGGGCACCGGTGGATCTGCTGTACAACGGCGGCATCGGCACCTACGTGAAGGCGTCGACCGAGTCGAATGCCGAGGTCGGGGATAAGGCCAACGACCCCATCCGGGTCAACGGCGACGAGTTGAGAGTCAAAGTGATCGGTGAAGGCGGAAACCTCGGCATGACCCAGCGCGGGCGGATCGAAGCCGCCAGCCAGGGGATCATCCTGAACACCGATGCCATCGACAACTCGGCCGGTGTGGACTGCTCCGACCACGAAGTCAACATCAAGATCCTGGTGGACCAGATGGTCGCCGCCGGAAAACTGCCGGTGGCGGAGCGGGCCGACCTGCTGCACTCGATGACGGAGGAAGTGGGCCGGCTGGTGATCCAGGACAACATCGACCAGAACGTCCTGCTGCTCAATGACCGCCAGCAGATCACCAAGGCGAGCCCGAGCTTCGAACGCCTGATGGACTGGCTGGAGAGCCATGCCGAACTGGACCGGGAGCTGGAAGCGCTGCCGACCACCGAGGAACTGCACGAACGGATCGACGCCGGTCTTGGCTTGACCTCGCCGGAGCTGTCCGTGCTGGCCGCCTACTCCAAGATCGAATTGACCCATGCCCTGACGGTCAGCAATTTGGCCGACGACCCGTATTTCGACCGTGTATTGCGCGGTTACTTCCCGCAGGAGTTGGTCGAGCGGTTCGGCGACGAGCTGTCCGGCCACCCGCTGCGACGGGAAATCATTGCCACCGTGGTTGCCAACGACATGATCAACATGGGCGGCATCACCTTCGCCTTCCGCGTCCTGGAGGAGACCGCCGTCTCGGAGGCCGACGTGGCGAGGGCCTTCGTGGCGCTGCGGGAGATCTTCGAATTCGACAAGCTGGTCGAGGAGCTGAACGAGCTGCCGGCCAGCTTCCCGACGGATCTGTGGTGCACGGTGCATTTGGACATGCGCCGTTTGCTGGACCGGGCGGTGCGCTGGTACATCAACCATGTTGACAGCGGTACGCCGGTCGCTGACGGCATCGCCGCGTTTAAGCCGCAGATGGACCCGCTGCGCAGCCAACTGGTTAAGTATCTGCGCGGTGACGATCTGGAACGGGTGCGCGGATGGCTCTCCAGTGCGGAAGAACGTGGGCTGCCGGAGGAGATCGCCCGGCAGTGGGCCGAGCAGTTCGAGAGCTTCGGCTTGCTCGACGTCGCCCGGATCGCGGGGCAGGTGGACGAGCCGGTCGCGTCGGTTGCACACGTCTATTTCACGGTCTACGACCGGTTCGACGTCGACGATCTGCTCGAGCGCATCACCGCGCTCCCGCGGGAGGACCGCTGGCAGTCGCTGGCCCGGGCCGCCATGCGCGACGACCTGTACACCACGGTCACCGACATCACCGTTGCGGTGATGCAAAGCACCCAGCCAGGCGAGCAAGCGGAAGCCAGGATCGACGAGTGGGAGCAGGCCAACGCGGAGAACATCAAGCGTGCCAGGGATATGTTCGAAGAAGTGAACAAGCTCGAGCATGACGACATGGCCTCCTTGTCCGTAGCCCTTCGCCTGATGCGTTCGACAGTGCGGCGGTAGCTTGGCCATTTTCACCGACCCCATCCGCGACTACGCCGACTTCAGACCGGGCGATGCAGAATGGCTTCATCTGCTGGTCGGCGACTGGCAACTCATCGCGGACCTGGCGTTCGCCGACCTGGTCCTGTGGTTCCCGACGCCGGACGGCAGCTACGTCGCCCTGGCGCACGTGCGCCCGTCGACCACCCACACCGTGTTCCACCGCGACTTCGTGGGGGAACGCATCCGTGCGGACCTGAAGCCGCTGGTGGACGCGGCGCGGGAGTCTCAGACGATCGAACGGTCGTCGGAGGCGGACTGGACCACGGAGATGGCCATGCGGGTCGAGGCCGTTCCCATGGTCCGCAACGGCCGGACCCTGGCGATCGTGACCTCGCACATGGACCTGTCCAGCTCCCGGATGCCGTCACGTCTGGAGCTGACCTACCGGCAGTGCGCCTACGACCTGCTGAAGATGGGAACGCTGGGGCTGTGGCCGGACTTCGCGTCTCCGACCGGGTCTCGCCGCGGCGCTCCCCGTGTCGGAGACGGACTGATTCGGCTGGATGCCGACGGGGTGGTGGAGTACGCCAGCCCGAACGGCGTCTCCGCGTTCCGTCGGCTCGGCGACGTCGAGTCGTTGGAAGGCCGCTCGCTGGCCGAAGTGACCACTGCCCTGCTCAAGGACCGGCGGATGGTCGATGAGACCCTGCCGTTGGTCGTGACCGGACGCATGCCCTGGCGCACGGAGATCGAATCCCGCGGGGTCTCGCTCTCGCTCCGGGCGATCCCGCTGAGGAACGAGCGGGAGCGCTTCGGCGCCCTGGTGCTGTGCCGGGATGTCTCGGAACTGCGCCGGCGGGAGATGGAGCTGGTGTCGAAGGACGCCACCATCCGGGAGATCCATCACCGGGTCAAGAACAACCTGCAGACGGTGGCGGCACTGCTGCGCATGCAATCGCGGCGGATGGTCAGCGACGAAGCCAAGCAGGGGCTGGAACAAGCCATGCGGCGCGTGGCAACGATCGCCCTGGTCCACGAGACGCTCTCCCAAGGCCTGGCGCAAAACGTCGACTTCGATGAACTGATCGGGCGTCAGTTCCGCCTCTCCGCCGAAGTCGCCTCACCCACCCAGGCCGTCCGCACCGAGCGCAGCGGCGAGTTCGGCGAGCTGCCCAGCGAATTCGCCACCCCGCTGGCGCTGGTCATCAACGAACTGGTGACCAACGCCGTCGAACATGGATTGGCCGGGCGGCACGGCACCGTCCTGCTGACTGCCCGGCGGTCCCGGCGCGGCGAGGAAGAACTGCTGACCGTCTCGGTGGAAGACGACGGCGTGGGGCTGCCCGAGGAACCTCGGCGGGAGGGCCTGGGGCTGCAGATTGTGCGGACCTTGGTCACCAGCGAACTGGGCGGCCGCATCGAATGGACGGCCCGCGACGGCGGGGGAACCTGCGTGCGGATCGATCTGGTGCTCAACAACAATGCGGCCCGCTGAGCCGAAGCCCGCGGCGCCCCGGGAATGCCAGAGGCCGCTGCCGGAATGGCAGCGGCCTCTGATCAAACCTGGGATCGGGTCAGGACGCCCGACGGGCCCGGGCAGCGCGGCGCTTGAGGGCACGGCGCTCGTCCTCGCTCATGCCGCCCCAAACACCGGCGTCCTGGCCGGACTCGATGGCCCACTGCAAGCAGGTATCGATCACCGGGCAGCGTCGGCATACGCTCTTGGCCTCTTCGATCTGCAGGAGTGCCGGCCCCGTGTTCCCCACGGGGAAGAACAGTTCGGGGTCCTTATCCAGGCATGCCGCGCGGCTACGCCAATCCATGCTGATCACATACTCCTTTAAAATGGTGTCCGGCTTAAAAGTGTCCGGCTGGGAAATCGTGAAAAGATTCACGAACATACTCATAGAAAAGGGAGCCGAACAGGCCCCCTTTGCTTCGCCATCCAGCGTTTCATGTTAAATCCATGTAAACAAGGGGTCTTGCCGACTTAACCGGCCGTAGATCGTGAGTCATTCATCACAGGGGTGGTTGGTGCGGCTCCCGGCCCGGAAGCCGATACCTGACTATCTAAGGTAGGGTGCGAATGTGTCAATGCCTGCCCCCTCGTCCAGCCCTGCCTCCCGCCCGATCGCTATCAAGATCATCGCCGTAGCCGTCGTTTTGGAGGCACTCGCGTTGTTGGCCGGAGCGGCACTGTATGGCTACGGACTGGCCACGCAGACCCCGATATCGTTAGCCGGCAGCATCTTCCTGCTGGTGCTGATGGTGGCCTTCGGGGTTTGGCTGCTGGTGGTCGGGCATTTTCTGTTCCGCGGCTACCGCTGGACCCGAGCCGCTGCCCTGGTGTGGCAGGTGTTCGTTGTGGTGGTGGCCATCTCGATGATCCAGGGCAGCCAACTGGTGCTCGGTCCGGTCCTGCTGGTGGCGGCCGGAGCCTCCTTTGTCCTGCTGCTGACCAAGCCAGTGACGGGTTTCCTGGTCAAAGGCGCCGCTCCGCGCGCCCTGTAGCCGCGGCGACCTGCAGCGGCACGGCTTTGCCGGAGCCGATCCGGTAGGCCCGTCCCGGCGGTCTCCACCCGTCGTCGAGCCTGACCCCAAAGAATTCCGCATCCGCGCCGGACCGCGGAGACAAAACCATGCCGCGCCCACCGACCCGGGCCCGCAGGGCCAGCGGGACCTGCTGCAGCAGTAGCGGCCCGGGGCAGGCCGCCACGACCGCCGACGCGCCGGCAGCGACCAGTGCGCCCACCGCCTCCTGCGCCCGGGCGCTGAGGCCGGCGGCGTCGTCGACCAGCAGCACGGTGCCCCGGGAGACGGGCAGGTGGCCTGCCCAGAAACCGTCGACGTTCGCGCCGCCGGGCGGGGCCGACCAGGGCCGCAGCCCGTCGAGCGCCTGCTGCAGGACGGCCAAGAGATTGGTTTTTCCGCTGCCTTCCGCGCCGAGGACCAAGTACATCTCGCCGGCGGGCAACGGCAGCGTCGAAGGCTCCAGTTCGTCGCCTTCCACACCGATCACCGGATTACCGTGCCAGACGCATGGCAGCGTGCTCGCGGGAACGGTCCGCGGCAGGGCCTCGACGCGGAACGGGTGGGTGCGGGTCCCGGCAGGCGGGGGAGTGCCCGCCGCGTCCGTGATCACCTGGCAGACACCGCCCTCTCCGCCGATCCGCCCCTGCACCAGGGCCCTGCCGGGCACCGGTTCCATCGGAGGGAGCCGCGGCCAGCCCATCAATGTCTCGGGTCCGGCACCGGTCGGAAGGTGGAGCCTGTTGGCCAGCAGCGGCAGGAACCGGCTGCTGGCCAACTCCCGCTCTCCGGTCATGGCCAGGACGACTCCCGTCGCTTGGCCATCGCGGGCGATATCCTGCAAGCAGTCTTCGGCCCAGCCGATCCGGCCGGACCGGAAGCCACTGAGCCAGCGGCCCCATCCGCTGACCAGCAGGACCAACGGAACGCCGGGTGGCGGTCCGGCCGGATCCGGCGCCGTTGCCAGCGTGGCCAGCCGGGAGGCGACCTCGTTGGCCAGGCGGCGGAGGACCCTTGCCGCCCGCTCGACGTCCTGCGGCCCGACGTAGGCTCCCGTGCGTTCCGCGCGCGACGTTGGGCCCATTGAGCCGTCACCGTCCAGGACGTAGCAATGACGCTCCGACGGGCTGCCGAGGACCTGTGCCGCCAGGGTCTGAAGGAAGTCCCGGTGCCCGCCGCCCTCGACGCCGAGAACCGCCAGATGCCCGTCGCGCTCCGGCCGCCAGCGCAAGGGCTCCTGCCGCTGCCTGGAGGGCAGGTCCAACAGCCCGATCGGGATGCTCTCGCCAGCGTACAGCCAGGGCGGGTCACCGGCCAGATCGGAGACGGCCAGGCCGGCCGGCAGGGCTGGAAGCAACCGTCTGGCTCCCGCCAGGCCCAGTCCGCCGGCGACGCCGGCGGCTTCCGTCACCAGTTGCTCGAGCTGTTCGGTGCGGTCCACGCGGTCCGTTGCCGGCCCATCTTCGGCCCGCAGCCATTCGTCAACGGTCCGAAAGACGGGAGCCGGACCTGAGAGAGGCAGGGTGCTAACGGCTGACTGGAACGGCACGGCGTCGCCCGTGCCGATGCGCAGATAGGCCCTGCCCCGTGCGGTCACCGGAATGTCCGCTGCCACGGGCGAATCAAGCAGGTCACGCGACTCGGCCGAGTTCTGTGTTCGAAGCGCAACCATGGCGGTGACATTGGCGCGGATGTCGGATGACACGGCACCCTGGGGCCGCTGGGTTGCCAGAACCAGGTGGATGCCGAGGGCGCGGCCGACCGTGGCCACGCGCATCAGCTCGGGAAGTGCCTGCGGCGCGTCCTCGCCGAGCATCCGGAATTCATCCACCACGACGACGAGCCGAGGCAACGTTCCGGGCTTGCAGGCTGAGATGTCGCTGAGGCCGAGGCCGGTAAGCAGCGCTTCGCGGCGGCGCACTTCCGCCAGCAGCCAGGCCAGCGCCCGGTTCACCGCTTCAAGCGTCAGATCCGTCAGCAGGCCGGCGCAGTGCGGCAACCGGGCGAGCGGGCCGAGCCCCGCACCGCCCTTGAAGTCGACTAGCAGGAAATTGACGGTATCCGGCGACCTGGTCAGCGCCAGCGAGAGGACCAGGCTGCGCAGCAGTTCGGACTTGCCGGACCCGGTGGTCCCGGCGACCAACAGGTGCGGTCCGTGCACGGCCAGGTCGAGCGCCAGCGGTCCGGCGGCGCCTGCGCCAAGGACGGCGGTCAGGCCGGGACCGCGGTCACCCTGGGACCAGCGCTGGGTGAGTGGCTGCGGCCGAAGCATTGCTTGCAGCCGGCAGCTGGCGGGCAGGGATCCGATGGGCTCCGGGCCCTTGCCGGAAACCGCCGCCGCCAGCCGGGCAAAGCGATCCAGCACCAAGGCCGTGGCAAGGTCCGCCGAAAACCGGACGATTCCACCGTCGCGGATCAGGCGGCTATCCGCACCCGATACCTCGATCCGGGTCCCCGGTCCGGCGGGACCGCCGAACCACAGCTCGGCCGCCGGGACGACGGCGCAGTCCGCCAACACGCGGGCTGCCTCGGCATGGCGTCCGGCCACCAGCAGCACGGCGCTGCCGCTTCCGGCGGACAACAGCTCGGCCAGTTGCCCGGGCCGCTCCGCCAGCTCGACTCCCGGCAGGAACCGCGCCGACGGCCTGATCGGCTCAGGCAGCGCGTAGCAAACCACCTGCAGGGCGCTCCCGCCGGCCCGGGCGGCCGCCTGCAGCAGCACAGACCGCAACATGCCGTCCAGCCCTGACGCCGTTCCCTCGAACCGCAGCGGGTGCTCGGCCAGCAGGTCCACGCAGAGCGGAACGTTCTCCAGCAGGGGAGGTTCCGGGACCGGCGCCTCCGCCGAGCCGATGTGCGCCGGCAAGCTGGCCGTGCCCAGACGCACCCACGCATGTTTGGGATTCGGCCGGCGCTCGGGCTGATGCACTGTTGGGCTCCGGGCCGGGGTTCCGGAGCGCAGCAGGGACACCGTCAGTGCGGCGGCGTCGGGGGCAGCCAGCCGGCGACGGCGGGCATCGGCTGTCGCCGCCGCGTCCACCGCCGCGCGGTAGCGTCGGCGCTGGCGGCGCCCGGCGGCGTAGGGCACGGCGGCGGCCAGCAGGGACAGGGCGCTGAAAGCCAGGAAGAACCACATGCCCGTCAGCAGGGCCAGGGCCAGGCCGGCGATCAGAGGAAGTCCCGCCAGCAACAGCGTCATGGTGGTCCGCGGTTCCGGGCGTTTTTCCGCCACCGGGACCGGAACGGTCAGATCGGCGTCCGGTTGAAACGGTTCGCCGGGTTCGCTGCCCACGATGAGCCGCAGCTGGCTGTTGCCGATCCACACGTCGCGCCCCGCCGCCAGCACCACCTGCGCGGCGCGCTTGCCGCCGCAGACGATCCCGTTGGCCGATCCGGCGTCGCGCAGCAGCACGTGGCGGTCGGTGACCTCGAGCCTGGCGTGCAGCCGCGACAAGGACGGATCCGCGATCGTCAGTGCGCAGGCATGCCGGCCGACAGTGAAACTGCCGCGTTGCAGGCCGAACAGCCGGCCGGCGTCGGGCCCCGCGGTCACGGCCAGCCCCAGCGCAGGCAGCGGGGGAGCATCCCGACGCGGGAAGGAGGCGCCCTCCGGGGCACAGACGACGACGGCGCCGTCGACCAGCGGGGGCACCCCGGAGGTCAGCGAAGCCAAGCTGTGGCCGGCAACGCTGAAGGCCACGCCGGCCAGCCGCCCGTGCAACCAGTCGGCCAACGGGGCAGCACAGTTTCCGGCCTCCAGCCCGCAGACGGCATCGGAATGGTCGGCGATCCAGGCAGCCGCGGGTGCCGGGATTCCGGGCCCGGCCACCAGCGTCAGATGAAGGACCATGACAAGAACCTAGGCAGAATCTCCGGGTCCTTTCCTGTGCGGCAGGCCGACCTGTGGATAACCGGTGGACCTCAAGCCCGCCGGTTCAAGCGATACGCTTGACTCTGGGCCGGAAGCGGCCGCCACGTTGACCGAACGAGAAAAGGCCTTAGCTCTTGAAGATCGCTGTCATTGCTCTGGGAAAGATCGGGCTGCCGTTGGCCGTCCAGTTTGCTTCGAAGGGGCACGAGGTCATCGGCGTGGATGTCAACGCCGCCGTGGTGGACCTGGTCAACGCGGCCACCGAGCCGTTCCCCGGCGAGGCGGGGCTCCAGGAAAGGCTGGCCGAGCTGGTGCCCGCGGGCCGGCTGCGCGCCACCACCGAGTATGCCGAGGCGGTGCCCGGCGCAGACGCTGTGGTGCTGGTGGTGCCGCTGTTCGTCGACGCCGAGGCCAAGCCGGACTTCGGCTGGATGGACGCCGCCACGCAGGAGCTGGCCCGGCATCTGACGCCCGGCACGCTGGTGTCCTACGAGACCACGCTGCCGGTGGGCACCACCCGGACCCGGTGGAAGCCGATGCTGGAGGAGGGCTCGGGGTTGGTCGAGGGACAGGACTTCCACGTGGTCTTTTCCCCGGAGCGCGTGCTGACCGGGCGGGTGTTCGAGGACCTGCGCAAGTACCCCAAGCTGATCGGCGGGCTGTCCGAGACCGGGACCGCCGTGGCACAGAAGTTCTACGAGGCGGTGCTGGACTTCGACGACCGTCCCGACCTGGCGCGCGGCAACGGGGTCTGGGACCTGGGCTCGGCCGAGGCCTCCGAACTGGCCAAGCTGGCCGAGACCACCTACCGCGACGTGAACATCGGGCTGGCCAACCAGTTTGCCCGCTATGCCGCCACCGCGGGGATCGACATTTACCAGGTGATCGAAGCCTCCAATTCCCAGCCGTACAGCCATATCCACCAGCCCGGCATCGCCGTCGGCGGGCACTGCATCCCCGTGTATCCGCGGCTGTACCTGTGGAACGACCCGTCGGCCACGGTGGTGGCCGCGGCCCGCGCGGCGAATGCCGGTATGCCGGACTACACCATCGGCCTGCTGGAGGGCGCCTACGGCGACCTGACCGGCGCCCGCGTGGTGGTCCTCGGCGCGGCCTACCGGGGCGGCGTCAAGGAAACGGCGTTCTCCGGGGTGTTCGGCGCGGTGGAGGCGATCACCGCACGGGGAGGCACCGCCGTCGTGCACGATCCGCTGTTCAGCGACGAGGAGCTCACCGCGCTGGGTTTCACGCCCTACCATCTGGGCGAGCCGGCCGACGCCGCGGTCGTCCAGGCCAACCACGCCGACTACGCGCAGCTGGGTCCGGACCACCTGCCCGGCGTGAAGGTGTTCATCGACGGCCGGCGGGTCAGCTCGCCCGAGCGCTGGCCGGGCGTGGCCTACCGGGTGATCGGCAAGGCCTAGGGCCGCCGGCATCAACACCACATTGACGACGACGGCGGCGCTCGCCGCGAGCGGAAAGAGGGATTCTATGGTGTTCATCGCCGATACGGCAGATGTGGCCGACGCCGCCAGGTTGGGCGAAGGGACGAAGATCTGGCATCTGGCACAGGTCCGTGAGGATGCGGTGCTGGGCGAGAACTGCATTGTGGGCCGCGGCGCCTACATCGGCACCGGGGTGCAGGCCGGGGACAACTGCAAGGTCCAGAATTACGCGCTGGTGTACGAACCGGCCCGGCTGGGCCACGGCGTGTTCATCGGCCCGGCGGTGGTGCTGACCAACGACACCTACCCGCGCGCCGTCTCGCCCGACGGGTCGCTGAAGAGCGCCGACGACTGGACCCCGGTGGGCGTGGACATCCGCGACGGCGCGTCGATCGGCGCCCGGGCGGTCTGCGTGGCGCCGGTGACCATCGGCGCCTGGGCCACCGTGGCCGCCGGCTCCGTGGTCACCCGCGACGTACCCGATTTTGCGCTGGTGGCCGGGGTCCCGGCCAAGCGGATCGGCTGGGTGGGCCGGGCCGGGCAGCGGCTGGTGCAGGACCCGGCCGACCCCGCGGTGTGGGTGTGTCCGGCCACCGATGCGCGGTACCGGGAGGACGACGGCGTCCTTCGGGAAGCCACGAACGACGTTGCGAACGAAACGCGAGGAGAGCAGCAGTGAGCAAGGACTTCATACCGGCGGCCAGGCCGATCATCGGCGACGAGGAACGGGCCGCGGTGGACGCGGTGCTCGTCTCCGGGATGCTCGCCCAGGGATCCGAGGTGGCCGCCTTCGAGCAGGAGTTCTCGCAGGTGCTGCTGGACGGCCGGCATGCGGTGGCGGTCAATTCCGGCACCTCGGGCCTGCACCTGGGCCTGCTCGCCGCCGGCATTGGGCCGGGGGATGAAGTGATCGTGCCGTCGTTCACCTTCGCCGCCACCGCCAACTCGGTGGCGCTGACCGGGGCCACCCCCGTGTTCGCGGACATCGAGCCGGAGCACTACTGCCTGGACCCCGACGCGGTCGCCGCTGCCGTGACGCCGCGGACCAAGGCGATCATGCCGGTGCACCTGTACGGGCACCCGGCCAACATGGACGCGCTGGGCGCGCTGGCCGCGGAGAAGTCGCTGCTTTTGTTTGAGGACGCCGCGCAGGCACACGGCGCGTCGCTGGGCGGCCGCCCGGTGGGCACATTCGGCGAGTTCGCCATGTTCAGCCTGTACCCGACGAAGAACATGACCTCGGGCGAAGGCGGCATGGTCTCCACCGGCAGCGACGAGGTGGCGCGGCGGCTGAAGCTGCTGCGCAACCAGGGCATGGAACGCCAGTATGAAAACGAACTGGTGGGCTTCAACGCCCGGATGACCAACCTGCACGCCGCGATCGGCCGGGTGCAGCTGGGCAAGGTCGGCGGCTGGACCGAACAGCGCCAGGCCAACGCCGCGTTCCTGGATGCGCACCTGTCCGGCGTCGCCACGCCGGCGGTGGCCGCCGGGGCGGTGCACGTGTACCACCAGTACACCGTGCGGATCGGCGCGGGGGAGCGGGACCGCTTCGCCGCGGCGCTGAAGGACGAATACAACATCGGCTCCGGGGTCTACTACCCGATCCCGAACCACCGGCTGCCCTCCTTCAACATCGCCGCGGACCTGCCGGTGACCGAGGTCGCGGCGGCCGAGGTGCTCTCGCTGCCGGTGCACCCCTCGCTGGACGCCGAGGACCTGGACCGGATCGCCACCGCGGTCAACGCCCTCGCGAAGGCAGGAGCCTGAGCATGGCAGGGACCGGGAAAACAGTGCTCCGGGCCGGGCTGATCGGGCTGGGCATGATGGGCCGGCACCACGCCCGCGTGCTCCGCGAGACCGACGGCGTGGAACTGGTGGCCGTCGCCGACGCCTACGGCGACCCGCACGGCGCCGCGCCCGGGCTGCCGGTCTATTCCGGGGTCGAGGAACTGATCAATGCCGGAATCGACATCGCCATGTGCGCGGTGCCCACCGGGCTGCACGAGGAGGTCGGCCTGGCCCTGGCCGAGGCCGGCGTCCACACCATGGTGGAAAAGCCGATCGCGGACACCGTCGCCGGCGGCGAGAAGCTGGCTGCTGCGTTCGAAGCCCGCGGGCTGGTCGGCGCCGTCGGCCACATCGAACGCTACAACCCCGCGCTGCAGTCGCTGCGCGCACGGCTGGAAGCCGGCGAACTCGGCCAAATCTTCCAGATCGCCACCCGCCGGCAGGGGCCCTTCCCGGCGCGGATCGCCGACGTCGGCGTGATCAAGGACCTGGGCACGCACGACATCGACCTCACCGCCTGGCTGGCGCAGGCCGCCTACGCGTCCGTCAGCGCCAACACCACCATCCGCTCCGGCCGCGAGCATGAGGACATGGTGGCGGCCACCGGGCTGCTGGACAACGGCGTGATCACCAGCCACCTGGTGAACTGGCTGTCGCCGACGAAGGAACGCGTCACCGTGGTCACCGGCGAACGCGGCGCCTTCGTGGCCGACACCCTGACCGCCGACCTGACCTTCCACGAAAACGGCACCATCAACACCGAGTGGGAGTCCGTGGCCAACTTCCGCGGTGTCTCCGAAGGCAATATCACCCGGCTGGCCATCCCCAAGCGCGAACCGTTGAAGGTGGAACACGAAGCGTTCCGCGACGCCGTGCTGGTTAACCGGGGGCTGCTGCAACCTTCCCCGGGCGCCGCGGCGGAGCACGACGGCGGTGCCGGCACCGACCGTCCGGCCGCGACGATCGTCACCATGCGGGAAGGGCTGAACACGCTGCGCGTGGCCGAAGCCATGATCGCCAGCGCAAAGGAATCCCGCACCGTCGGGCTGCACGCCTGATGGGCCTGCGGATCCTGCTGGCCACCCGGATTTATCTCCCGGAAGCCGGTGCCGCCGCCTACCGGCTGGCCGCCACGGTGCGGGCGCTGGCCGAAGCCGGCCACGAGGTGACCGTGCTGACCACCCGGCCGCCGCGGGGGCTTCGCGCCGCGGCGGGTGCGGCCGCCGGCCGGGGTGCCCGGATCCGGCGCTGGCCCGTGCTGCGCGATGCCAGCGGTGCCGTGCGGGGCTATCTGCAGTACGCCAGCTTCGACATCCCGCTGTTCTTCCGCCTGCTGGCACACAAACCGTTCGACTTGCTGCTGGTGGAACCGCCGCCTACCACCGGCGTGGTGGTCCGGCTGGCGGCCGCGCTGCGGCGCCGCCCGTACGTCTACTTCTCCGCGGACGTCAGCTCCGATGCCGCGGCCGGGATCGGGGTGGATCCGCGGGTAGTGGCGGTGCTGCGGGCGGTGGAACGCTGGGTGATCACCGGCGCGTCCGGCGTGCTGAGCATTTCCACCGGCGTGACGCTGGCGCTGGCCCGGCTGACCGCCGGACGGGCCAGGGTGGCAGAAGTCGGCACCGGCATCGACACGGACACCTTCAGCCTGGCCGGGCCCGGGGATCCGCATCCCGGCCCCACCTTCGTCTACGCGGGGACGATGTCCGAGATCCAGGGCGCCGGCGTCTTCGTGGACGGCTTCCTCAAGATCCTGGACCGCTACCCGGATGCCCGGCTGCTGATGTACGGCGGCGGAGTGGAGCTGGAGGAGCTGCGCCGGCGCGCGGCACCGGCGGGGGAGCGCATCCGCTTCATGGGAACGGCCGACGGCGGCACCATCGCTCGTGCGCTGCGCACCGCCACCGCGGGGCTCGCCTCGGTGCGGCCGGCCCGCGGCTATGACTTCGCCTTCGCCACCAAGGCCTTCGTTTCGCTCAGCTGTGGAGCCCCGGTGGTCTACGCCGGCGTCGGGCCGCTGCGGCAGTTGGTCGCCGAGCACAAGCTGGGGCAGAGCGTGGACTGGGACGCAGGCCAGGCGGCAGAGGCGATGGCCCATGCGCTGGAAAACCCGGTGGACGACGCCGAACGCCGGCGGCTGTCCGAATGGGTGGAGCGGAACTACTCGCTGCGCAGCGTGGGGAACCGGGCGGCCGCAGCCATCGCCGACGCCGCCGAAGCCTTCCGGCTGCGCTAGCCGACGGCTCTGGCTGCCGGCTCCCGGCTAGCCGCCCATGGCCCCCGGACGGTCTGGGTCAGGGGGTGAGCACGGCGGCGAGGATGCCGCGGCAGACGGCTTCGTCCTCGGCGGAGCTCAGCGCTGCGGCGGCACCGTGCGCGTTGGCCTTGTACTTGTCCACCTGCTCCGTGGTGAGCGACTCCAATGCGCGCGCCAGCGACTCGGTGCTGAAGTCCTCGGTCACCACGCCCAGATCGTAGGCCCTCATCAAGGCCGTAGTCTCCGGGGACGGGCTGAACACCAGGGCCAGCCGGGCCTGGACGAAATCGAAAAACTTGTTCGGCAGCATGAACTGGTGGTTCATGGTCTGCGGCGGAAGCGAGAAAACCCCCACATCGTAGGCATTGAGGGTCGCGGGCAGCTCTTCCGGCGCAACCGCGTCGTGGAAGGTGATGCGTGGGTCGCTGGCGGCCAGGTCCTTGAGCTGCTGCCAATAGCGTCCGCCGTCGCGGGCCTTGACCAGGTACAGATCCAGCGTGAAGCGGTCATCGAGCATCTTGACCGCCTCGATGGTGCCTTCCAGATTGCGGCCGGGCACCGCCGCGCCGCTGTGCACCAGCCGGATCTTCCCGGGCAGCGGCGGCGACGGTTCCAAATGCCGGAACGGCCCGGCGTTGCGGACCACTTCCACGGTGCAGCCGAACTGCTCCGCATACATCCGGGCGATGGAACCGTTCACGGCCGTGATCGCCGTGGTACGCGGCAGGTACTTGGCGCAGATGCTGCGCATATACGGTGCCACCAGCAGCTTCCACGGCAGCACATGCGAGCGTTCCTCCGGAGCCCACTCGTGCATATCGCCCCAGACCGGTGCGCCCTGGGCGACCGCGTGGGCCAGCGGGAGCGCCCGTGCTTCGTTCGCCACCACCAGGTCAAAGCGGCGACCTGCAACGAGCTCGCGGGCCTGCTTGACCGCAGGAGCGCTGAGCTCCACCGCGGAATGCTGGTGCAGCGCCAGCAGCAGCACGCCCAGCGGCGTCTGCGGAAGCGATGGCAGCGACGCGTCGATTTCCAGATGGTGGGTGGCTCCGGGCGGACGTGCGCCGTAGCTGAGCGTGGTGACTTCACCGGCTTCGGCCAGCAGTTTGAGCTGCCGCAGCACGCGGGAATCGGCCTGGATATCCGAGAAAGAGATACACAGGATTTGCTGGGCCACCACTGCTCCTTGTCACCGATGCCGGGCGGATGCCGGACATTGAAAGATTACCGTCCGCTGATCGAACGGCTGTGCGCGGCGGGGCACCCGGCGCGCCGGACCGCCGCACGCTGCTGCCGCACGCTGCTGCCGGACCCTGCCGCGGTGCGGAAGACCCGAGGTGGCGTGCGGGACGCCGAGCTAGGATGGCGATGGAAGCCGGAGTTAGCCGGCTGCTGCCGAAATAGGTCCAGGAGCCCCGTGAAGATCGCCATCACCAAGAGCACGTTGCGGATCCCGCCAACGTACTTCGCCACGGCGCACGCCGAGCGGTTGAAGGATCGGCACGAGTTTCACGTTTTCACCTTGGTGGCCCAGATCGAGGACGCCTCGGTCACCGTCCCTATCACCGACTTCGTCCCGGCCCCGGGGCTGGGCTTCCGCCGCCGCGAGTTGGTGATGCCCGCGTTCATGCGGTCCATGGCCGTGGCCGTAAGCCGCTTTAAACCGGACATCATCCACCAGCACTTCGCCACCTGGTCGGAGCCGGCGGTCAAGGCATCCACCGTCTCCGGAGCCCCGCTGATCACCACCATGCACGGCTCCGATCTGGTGTCCTTGGCGAATCCGGCGGACACGATGATGGCCCGGTGGCACCACCGCAATGTCCTGGCCGCCGCGGCACACAGCACCCGGCTCCTGGTGGTCAGCAACTACATGGCCGGGCGGGCAGCCGACCTGGAACTCGATACCGGAAAGATCCATGTGCACTATCAAGGCGTGGACACCGATTACTTTGTACCGACCCGCCACCACTCCGATGAGATGCCCGTGGTGCTGTTCGTCGGCGCGCTGAACATGCAAAAGGGCATCCGGGACCTGCTGGACGCGTCGCTGGCCGTCTCGCGCAAGGCCAGGCACCGGCTGGTGGTGATCGGCGACGGACCGTTGCGAGACGCCGTGGCCGAGCACGCGGCCAGCCATCCGCACATCGATTTCGTGGGCCGCCAGGACCGAGCCGGTGTCCGGTCCTGGATGCAGCAGGCGCAGATCCTGGTGGCACCCAGCCAGGAAGCCGGCGGCGCGCGGGAAGCGGCCGGCCTGGTGCTGCTGGAAGCCCAGGCCTGCGGGACGCCGGTGCTGGCGTACCGCAGCGGCGGCATTCCCGAAATGATGGAGGACGGCGTCACCGGCCTGCTGGCACCGGAAGCGGACTTCCGCCAACTGCAGGACGGGCTGCAGCAACTGCTGCAACTGGGCAGTGCAGAGTACCTGGCTATGCGCCGGGACGCACGCAAGTTCGTGGTGGACCGGCGGAGCCTGGCGGGCAGTGTCCGGGAGCTGGACGGCCACTATCAGGATCTGGCAGCGCAGGCGCCGGCCCCGCGGCGGGCATGAGCGCTGGGTGCTGCTGCGGCTGGGACTATTCCCGTTGTGGAATACTAGGCGGGTGAGTCGTTGCTGGGTCGTCGTGCCGATGTATAACGAGGCCGCCGTCGTCGGCTCGGTCATTGCGGAGTTGCTGCAGACCTTTCCGAACGTGGTCTGCGTTGACGATGGCAGCACCGACGATTCCGCCGCCATGGCGCGCAAAGCGGGCGCCGTCGTCGTGGTCCATCCGGTGAATCTTGGCCAGGGTGCCGCGCTGCAGACCGGATTCGAATATGCCGTGCAGGATCCGGAAGTGGACGCGGTCATCACGTTCGACGCCGATGGCCAGCACCGGGTCCAGGATGCCGTTGCCATGCTGAACCGGGTCCGGGACGGCGAGGCGGATGTGGTGCTGGGCTCCCGTTTCCTCGACGGCCGGGGCGACGTCTCGGCGCTCAAGCGGCTGGTGCTGCGCACGGCCGCCGTCCAGTCCAGACTGTCCACCGGCTACCGCCTCACCGACGCCCACAACGGACTGCGCGCGATGTCCGCCGAGGTGGCGCGCAAGATCCACCTGACGCAGAACCGGATGGCGCACGCGTCCGAGCTGATCCATCAACTCTCCGCGCTCGAGGCGCGGGTGGTGGAGCAGCCGGTACACATTGTCTATACGGAATATTCCAAGTCCAAGGGGCAGTCCCTGCTCAACGGCGTCAACATCCTCGCAGACCTCTTCTTCCGGTGATCCCATGCTCATAGTCGTCCAAATTGTCCTGGTCCTGGCCGTCGCCCTCGGCGCGCTGGCACTCATGCGCGGGGGCCAGAACGCGCGCCACCAAGCCGTGCGCCGGATCCTGCTGATGCTCTTCGCCGTGCTGGCGGCACTCTCCGTGTTCTTCCCCGGCATGCTGACCGCCGTAGCGAATGCGCTGGGCATCGGCCGCGGCACCGATCTGGTGCTCTACGGGCTCATCGTGTGTTTCCTGATCTTCATGGCCAGCTCGTTCCAGCGCACGCGCCAACTGGAGGCACGGATTACCAAGTTGGCCCGCCGGATTGCGCTGGACGAAGCGCCGCGCCCGGAGGACGCGGCCGGACCCGATGACTCCGCGCGGCCGGGGACCGGCCCATGACGGTGCCGGAAGCCGAGATCGTGATTGCCGTGCACACGGCGGACCGGCCCGTCCGGCGGGCTGTGGAATCCGTGCTGGCCGCCGCGCCCGGACGCGTCGGCGCCACCGTCGTGTGCCACAACATGGATCCCGGGCCGGTGCGCGAACAGCTGGCCGGCCTGCCGGAGACCGTGCGGCTGCTCGAACTGGCCGACGGCATTCCGTCCCCGGCCGGTCCGTTCAACTATGGCCTAAGCCAGGCACGTGCCGGCTTCGTCGGCATCATGGGGTCGGACGACACGCTGGAGCCCGGAGCCGTCTCCGCGTGGCTGGATGCCGCGCAGGCCACCGGCGCCGCCGCCGTCATCGCGCCGGTCCGCTACCGCGGCGGCCCGCGGATCCTGACCCCGCGCGCCCGCGTGTTCCGTGGCCGGCTGCTGGATCCGCTGCGCGACCGGCTGGCCTACCGGACGGCGCCGCTGGGACTGATCCGGCGCGCGGCGATCGGCCAGCTGGGGCTCCGGCTGAGCCAGGGACTGCGCACCGGCGAGGACCTGGAATTCGGCCTGCGGCTGTGGTTTTCCGGTGAGAAGATCGCCTACCCGGCCCACGCCCCGGCGTATCTGGTGGGGCAGGACGCGGACGAACGCGTGACGTCGGCCGTTCTGCCGCTGAGCAGCCAGTTCCAGGACGTCACGTCGCTGGTTTCCGGGACCTGGTATCCGGAGCTGCCCGCTGCCCAGCGGGAAGCCATCGCGGTGAAGCTGCTGCGCGGCCACGTGATCAGCGCCGCCGTCCGCCGAGGTGCGCAGTTCGCCTGGGGAACCGAGGACCGGCAAGCGATCTCCGCCGTCGTGCGCTCCCTCACGGCCGTGGCACCCGGGGCGCCGCGCCTGCTCAGCGCCCCGGACGAACGCCTGCTGCTGGTGCTGCGCGATGCGGTCTCCGGCGAGGAAATATCGGCCGAATTACGACGGCGGGCGGCCGCCAATGCGCTGCAGCGCACCTTCACCCGGCGCTGGCTCGCCAACGCCCGGCGCGAAGCGCCGCTGCGGACCAACCTGAACTCGCTCGTTTTCACCGCGGCGTGCCGGCTGCACCGCTCCCGGCCGTCGGTACGCGCCGCGGCCGCGGGATCACCGGCCGCTCCGGCATCCGACAGAACCGATGGAAGGCAGCCTCGTTGACTGGACCCCGCTCCCTGCTGATCCTCTCGCTCTCGCCGCTGCGCAGCGACCCGCGGGTGCTCAAGCAGATCACGCTGTTCCGCGACACGTACCGGGTGTTCACCTGCGGGTTTGGCCCGGCACCGGACGGCGTCGCCGAGCATTTTGAACTGGATACCGCGCTGGCCAGCTGGCCCCGCGATCCGCAGCGGCTGGCCCTGCGCCGCTACGTGGACGTGTACTGGAACATTGCCGCCGTGGCGCAAGCGCGCAAGCTGCTGCGCGGCCAGCACTTTGATGCCGTGCTGGCCAACGACACCAACACCGTGCCGCTGGCGCTGTGCCTGGAGCCGAAGCATGGCGTGCACGCGGACCTGCACGAGTTCGCGCCGAAGGAGCACTTCAACAAGCCAGCCTGGCGGGCGCTGGTGGCCCCCTACGTGCGCTGGCTCTGCCGCACCTACCTGCCCGCCGTGTGCTCGGTCACCACGGTGGCGGAGGGCATCGCCGAGCAGTACACCAAGGACTTCGGCGTCGCCGCCTCGGTGGTCACCAACGCCGCCCCGTACGCGGACAAGCAGCCGCGGCCCACCGGCGAAAAGATCCGGATGATCTACAGTTCCGCCGGGCAGCGCTACCGCAAGATCGAAGACATCATGGCGGCCATGCGCGGTGCCCCCGAGCACCTGGAACTGGACCTGATCGTGATGCCGAACGAACCGGCCTACGTCGCCGAGCTCAAGGCACTCGGCGAGGAGTTGCCGCGGGTGCGGTTCCGCGAGCCGGTCCCGTATGACCAGTTGGTGGACACCGTGGCCGAATACGACGTCGCCATCTCGATCATCCCGCCCACCAACTTCAACCTCGCGCACGCCCTGCCGAACAAGTTCTTCGAGGCGGTCCAGGCCCGCACCGGGCTGATCATCGGCCCGTCGCCGGCCATGGAAACCTTGCTGCGCCGGCACGGACTGGGTGCCGTCACCGCCGACTTCAGCCCCGCCGCGCTGGTGGAGGTGCTCAAGATGCTGACGCCCCAGCTGGTAGATGAGTGGAAGGCGAACGCGCACGCCGCCGCCCGCGAGTTGTCCTCCGAACACCAGATCAAGGGCTGGGAGCACGCGGTGGACGGCCTGTTCGCCCGGCAGGAGGCCTGAGCGGTGGCCGCCGAACCGCGCGTCCTGCACATCTATGACGCGGCCGACGTCGGTGCCACCTTGGTCAAGTATGGCCGGCGCGCGGGGAAGCCGTGGCGGCACTTCAACGTGGTGCCGCCCGAAGGCACGGCAACATCCGTTGTGGGCCGGGCGGGGAAGCTCGCCGCAGGTGCCGCCTGGCAGGCGCGGCGGGCGGCCGCCATCCTGCGGTCGGACCTGCTGCACGTGCATTCCGGCTCGCGGATCGGCGTGGTGCGGTCCCGTCCGGTCAAGCCGTTCCTGCTGCATTTCCACGGCACTGATATCCGCACCCAGTATTACGAATCCGCCCGCCGGCCCGCGCTGCAGTGGGGAGCCGACCATGCCGCGAAGGTCCTATACTCCACCCCGGACCTGCGCGTACACGCCGAAGCCGCCCGCGCAGACGCGGCCTACCTGCCGAACCCGGTGGACCTGGAGGAGCTGCCTGAGTGGCGCCGCACTGATCGGCCGCGGATTGTTTTCGCCTCCCGTTGGCATTCCTCTAAGGGCGGCCAGCAGCAGCTGGAACTGGTGCGCGCGCTACGCGCCGCCGTCGGGCCCGACGTGGAACTGCAGGGGCTGGACTGGGGCGACGGTGCGCCGCAGGCCGCGGAGCTCGGGGTCGTGCTGGTCCCGAAGATGCCCAAGCCGGAATACTTGCGCTGGCTCGCGTCGGCGCACGTAGTGGTCGGCCAGAGCGCCGGCATCCTGGCCATGAGCGAACTACAGGCCATCGGCATCGGCCTACCCGTCGTCATGCAACTGGCGGAGGGGTACTACCAGTCGCCTCCAATCCTGCAGGGGGATACCGCCGACGCGCTGGCAACTGCGGCCACCTCCGCCCTGGCTGACCCGGCAGGCACGTCCACTGCCTTGGGCGGCCGGGCCTGGCTCCAGGAACACCACGACCCGGTCCGTTTGGTGCGCCGGCTGGCCAAGTTCTACGCCGAAGCGGCCGAATAGAGCGCCGCTGCTCCGGCGTCAGACGAGCCCGAGGCAACATTCGCAGGGTTAAAGGATGCCCGTATCTGCCACTATTGACGCCCTTCGGAAGCCCGGCCTAGACTCTGAGCACTTCCACCTTGTTCCATTTTCGTAACATTTCCTCGTTTTCCACATGGAATGGTGCAAAATGACCCCGACTTTAATGCGGCGGCTTGCGGCCGAAGTGATCGGCACCGCAGTACTGGTGATTTTTGGAGTCGGCTCGGTGCTGGGGGCGCTGACTGTGGGCGCCGGCGATCTGACCTATCCGGGGGTTGGGTTTATTTCCCTCGGATTTGCCATTGCCATTGCCGTGGCCATCTATGCGTTCTTGGCGGTTTCGGGCGCCCACATCAATCCGGCCGTGACCTTCGCGCTGGCGGTCACCAGACGATTTCCCTGGGTGGAAGTAGTTCCCTACTTTCTTGCCCAGTTGGTCGGCGCCGCCGTCGGCAGCCTCCTGCTCGTGGCCTCGTTCGGCATGAGCGCGGTGGACTTCGGCGGAGGCGCGACCATGTTGGGTGACGGGGTCTCCTACGGCCAAGGCATCATTGCGGAGGCGGTGGGAACCTTCCTGCTCATGCTCTCGATCATGGCGGTGGCGGTGGACCAGCGGGCGCCGAAGGGCTGGGCGGGCCTGATCATCGGGCTCGCTGTCGCCGGTGCCATCCTGGTAATGGCTCCGCTGACCGGCGGTTCGCTCAACCCGGCCCGGACCTTTGGCCCGAACCTCGTGCAGTCCATCTTCGGCGGCGCCGTCGAATGGTCCCAGTACCCGCTCTACATACTGGGTCCCTTCATCGGCAGCTGTGCCGCCGCCATCGCCTACGACCTGGTCGTCCGCCCGCGCGAGGTCCCCGAAGGCGAGCCCCGCGCCGACGATGTGTCAATGTCCGCGGAAAAGGACAAGAAACCCGATTCCGACAAAGAACAAAAACCAGAATAAGAGAAACAATGCGGCTGCGCAGGGCCCGTTGGCTTAGCGCGGTTTTGGGATAAAAACGGAGGGAAAACCATGACGGGAAATCGTGTAGTCGTCTATAAGGGCCCGGGGGAAGTGGCGGTTGAAACGATCGACTACCCCAAGCTGGAGCTGCCTTCCGAGGTCGCCAACAAGATGGGAATCCAACAGAAGGCACCGCACGCCGCGATTCTCAAGCTGGTGGCGACCAACATCTGCGGAAGCGACCAGCACATGGTGCGCGGGCGCACTACCGCGCCGGTCGGCCAGTCGCTCGGCCACGAGATCACCGGGGAGGTGGTCGAGACGGGTGACGACGTGCTCTTCGTGAAGGAGGGCGATATATGCTCGGTGCCCTTCAACATCGCCTGCGGCCGCTGCCGGATGTGCAACGAGGGGAAAACCGGCGTCTGCCTCAACGTGAACCCCGCCCGGCCGGGTGCCGCCTACGGGTACGTGGACATGGGCGGCTGGATCGGAGGCCAGGCCGAGTACGTGATGGTGCCATATGCGGATTTTAATCTGCTCAAGTTCCCGGACCGGGACCAGGCGCTGGAAAAGATCCTGGACCTGACCATGCTCTCGGACATCTTCCCCACCGGCTACCACGGCGCCTTCACCGCCGGGGTCACCACAGGTTCCACGGTCTACATCGCCGGAGCGGGGCCGGTGGGCCTGGCTGCGGCCTTCTCCTCGCACGTGCTGGGCGCCTCGGCCGTCGTCGTCGGCGACATGAACGCCGACCGGTTGAGGCAGGCCGCCAGCTTCGGCTGCGAGACCATCGACCTGAGCCAGGAAGGCTCGCTGCCGGAAAGGATCGAGCAGATCCTCGGCGTCCCCGTGGTGGATGCGGCGGTGGACGCGGTCGGGTTCGAGGCCAAGGGGCACGGAGCCAATGCCGCTGAGGCACCGGCGACGGTGCTGAACGACATCATGTCGGTGACCCAGGTGGGCGGTGCCCTGGGCATCCCGGGCCTCTACGTCACCGGAGACCCGGGCGGCATCGACGAGAACGCCAAGGTCGGCCAGATCGGTGTGCAGTTGGGCACCGGCTGGGCGAAGTCGCTCTCGTTCACCACGGGGCAGTGCCCGGTGAAGAGGTACAACCGCAGGCTAATGGACCTGATCTTGGCAGATAAGGCCAACATTTCCAAGGCCGTGAACGCTACCCCCATCAGCCTGGACGAGGCGCCTCAAAGTTACCGGGAATTCGACCAAGGAGCGGCCAAAAAGTACGTGATCGATCCACACGGGATGGTCGCCGCGTAGGACCTCCGTTCGGAAAAGCAGCGGTGACTGGCTGCGCCCCGGCCTGCGCCTGGGCGCAGCCACCGCCGCAGATTGGCAGCATCGTCTCCGGGTCCGGCCCCTCCTACGTCCCCGTCTGGCCGAGCGTCCTACGTCGCGCGGGTCCTCACCTTCGCGCAGCACCGCCCGCGTTTGACGTCCGCCGTCTTGGCCTGCATGAAGTTCAACACCGGAGCCCGGAGAAGGTAATCGTTGGCTCTCCGAACAGCTTCCTTTGCAAGCTGCGCCTGGTCGGGGGGGCGGTGGGCACATCTCCGTGCTGGACGCCTCCGCCGAAACCGTCCTGCAGCAGTTGCACCAAGAGGCGCTTCGGTAAATGCCCGAGGTAAGGGATCATGCTGGCTACCGGCTGCGCTCAGCGTGTGAGCTCGGAGCGTGCGTCGCTGGAGACGGTGACCGGTATGCCTGCCGGGACCAGGAAATTGACCAGCGGTGGCCGGACCACCGCGCTCAGTTCGACGTGCGCCGTGCGCCGCTCCGGGGAGCCGGTGCCGCCGCCAACCGTCAACTGGTCGAATCTCCCGTAGGCATCCGTCTCTGACAAGTAGCGAAGGACCGATCCCCGGACGGATCCGCCGTCCAACGATGGCACAGGAGCGCCTGATCCGGGCTCGACGTCGGCCAAGGCGAAAGTGTCTGCGGCTGCCAGCGCTGCCCCGTCGGCGACGGATAAGAGCTTTTTCCTTTCGACGTAGAGGGTCGATGCCCCCATCACCACGGTCAGGATCAGCAGGCTCAATAAGACGAAGCCTATGAGCAGAACCAGCACTTGGCCGTCTTCATCCCACCGCCCCTGCTGGTGGCTGGCTCCTACAAGGCCACGCGCTGCTCTGGGACTCGCGGGTTCCTTGGCCATCATCCGTACCGTTCTACGATTTGAGTCGCCGAGGAGTTCACGGTCGCCATGCTCAGCCCGGTGCCGCCGAGTAGCGGCAGCGGGACTGAAATCGAGACTTCTGCCGTGACCGACGAGCCGGGTTCCAGGCACGCACCGTTGCCACAGCTGATTCTGAGATCCAGTTGATCCGGGCCTATACCGAAGTCTCCTGCTGCAAAGAGCGCCGCCTGATGCGCTGCCTGACCTCCATCTGTGGCCTCGTCGGACCCGGCATACACCTTCGCCGCTTGGTCGGCAGCATTCACCACGGCAAAAGAGGCGGCCTGTACCTGCGAAACGGAGATAACGAAATAAACCGTCGGCACCAAGAGCAACGTTCCAAGGAAGACGAACTCAACGACCGCGCTCCCCGCCTCGCCTCCCTGACCGTCGCCCAGGCATTCCCTCAGCCGCTGC
Source organism: Arthrobacter sp. Dra40 (assembly GCF_059091905.1). Taxonomy (NCBI): domain Bacteria; kingdom Bacillati; phylum Actinomycetota; class Actinomycetes; order Micrococcales; family Micrococcaceae; genus Arthrobacter; species Arthrobacter sp. Dra40. The sequence continues at coordinate 104,233 of NZ_JBNHHB010000007.1, read as the reverse complement.
CGCAGGCGCGTCATCGCGCCCCTCCGACAGGTCAGGGCTTCGGCACCCGTTCGGCGGCACCCTGCCCCGGGCCGGGCAGCCGCTGTGCGGTCAGCGTGGAAGCGCCGCATGACCGTGGACTTCCAAGGCACCGCTTGGACCGACCAGTCCCAGCGCAGGCAGCGGCGCCCGGACCGTAACCCGCAACGTGCGCACGCCGGACCGGAGGACCTCCTCGACGTGTACATCTTGTGCATAGTCGCCGGTCAGCGCAGCGGAGATCAAGGCAATTGTCCGCTCCTGCGCGTCGGCGGCACCTCGATCGGCCAAGGTTCCGTAGCGGGCACCGGACCCTGCGGCGTCGATAAGTGTGTTGCGGACATGCAGGACTAGGGTCAGCTGCATGATCGACACAAAGATCAGGGTGAGCACTCCACCGACCAAAACGAAGTCCACGCTCGCTGAGCCACGATCGGCTGAGCGGACCCGGTCCTGGCCGGGACTACGGCTGGCGGCTGATTCGGTAGACCGCCGCAACCGGCGATCCCACAGACAATGACCCACGTCAGGGCTGCGTCACGCGGCCAATTGCGTCATTGAACAGGCCTTCCAAAGCCGGTTTGGCTAGAGCCAAGATGCCTGCCACGAGGACTGCCGACATCAGCGTAATCATCACCCACCCCGGGACATCCCCGCGTTCTCCATCCGCGGGCCGAACTGACTTTCGCACGCGATCCAGCCCTCCGCTCCAGATCAGCGACAGCGTGGCAACGACCCTGAGCGATAGTTTCGTCATGTCCTCGTTCCTTTCTAGTTTGCGAGTTTGACTCATACGGTTCCTTCTGTCCCTCACCAGCCGAGATTGATCAGCGCAATTCCCGGATACACGGCAAACAACACCGTCAACGGTAAGACGCCGAAAACCAGCGGCACCATCATGCCGATTTCCTTCTTGCCGGCCGACTCCATCAGGTTCCGTTTGGCCATATCGCGCACGTCCTGTGCTTGCGCCCGCAGGACATCCGCCAGCGGGGTCCCGCGTTCAACAGCAACGGTCATCCCATCGACAAAGCGCACCAGCGCAGGCAAACGGGTCCGATGTGAAAACTCCTGCAACGCCGTCAACACCGGCGTACCCGAGCGGGTCTGTGCGAGTACCACCGCAAATTCCTGAGCCAGTTCGCCGTGAGCGCTGCGACAGATTCTCTCCAGTGCACCGGTCGCGCTTTCACCTGCACTGACTGCCAATGCCATCAATTCCGCCAGACTAGGGAATTCCGCCAGCATCTTTGCCTCGCGGCGTTGTATCTGGGCGGTCAAGAGGTAGTCCCGCAGCATGAACCCGCCGGTGGCCAGCCCAACGGTCAGAATCACCGCAAGCACCGGATCCAGCGAGCCTCCTGCCGCCGTCGTAATCATCCACGCGATGCCGATGAGGAACCCTGCCACTGCCCACAGCAATTGCTCGGCGCGAAAATCGACCGTGCTCTGCTTGCGTCCGGCCTGCAGCAACCGCTTGGACAACAAGGTCGAACCGAAGTTGAATCGCCCAAGCCACGCGACCGAGTCACGGAGCACCGGCCGGAAAATTCTCTCCAAGGGACCGAACGGCGTGACATTTCCCGGTCCGTTGTCCAACAGCCGCGATTTCATCTCGATCGCCTTCAGCTGAGGGGCAATACGATCGGCAAATCTCGTGGGACGGAAGAACGGCAAACGCGTAGCCGTCAGCCACAGCCCCACTCCCAGGGCAATGCCGACCAACACAGTCAATGCCCCCATGTGGATCATCGGAGTACCCGCTCCTCTTCGGGGAGCGATCCAATACGCAGCATGAGCCGATAGCACACCAGCGAAACGACTAGACCGCCGAGCAGCACGGCTGCCCCGGGTGCGGTGTTGTAGGCTGCCACCGCTTCGGGCCTGGTGGCCAACAGCATCAAGATGATCCAGGGAGCAGCAACGGCCAACCGGGCAGCGTTGACCGTCCACGACTGCCGTGCCTCGAGTTCGCTGCGGGTCCGTGCGCTGTCACGGAGAAAGTCGGCCAAGGTTCCGAGCAACCTGCCCAAGTCGGTGCCGCCAACCTCTCGCGTCATGCGCAGCGCCTCGACGATCCGATCAGCCACCGGATCCGACAGTCTGGCTTTGAGCCGTTCCAACGCATCGTCGAAATGCCCGCCTGCCCGATAGTCGGTGGCGAACGCGCTGAAGGCCGGCCGCAACTCCACCGGCCCACGCGTTCCCAGCTGAACCAGTGCCTCGGGCAGGGACAGCCCCGCCCGGATCGCGGACCGGAGATGGTCGACGACGTCCGGCCAGATTTCGCGTAAAGCGGCGGTACGACGGCGCGCCCTCCAGCGAACGAGAACGAGCGGGAGCCAGCCTCCGAACAAGCCGAAACAGGCTGCGATCGGGCCCGACGCCGCCAGGGCAAAAACGATCAGGAAAGTAGCCGCGGCCGTTCCCACACAGCTGGCCAGGAGCGCCTTCGACGAGACCTTCTCGATACCGGCCTGATTGATCACGAGCTGGAGCCGGCTCAGCCGCTTCTGCCGCGAAGGTCTGCCCGGCGGTTTTTCCCAGCAAGACCACCAGATCAAAAACAAACCGATCCCGCCCACAAGTCCCGTCGCCGCCGTCATGACACGGGTTCCAGCAGTTGCATCACTTCGTATCCGGCACGCATAAACTTTTCCTCCGCCGGACTCGCGGAGGGACTGACCTCCAGCTGGCCACCCTGCCGGCTGAAAACGGTGGACGTCTCGATGATGCCGTTCTCCACTCGGCGGCCCAGCGAAACAATCTCTACGACCTGTCTCCTGCCGTCTGGCCGGCGGGCACAATGGACGACGAGGTCGATGCACGATGCCACCGTTGGAACCACAAAGGCTGACGAGATGTTCTGGCCCGCCAGCAGTGGCAGCGTACATATCTTGGTAATTGCGTCGTGAGCACTATTTGCATGGACGGTGCACATGCCAGGAAGCCCGCTGTTAAGTGCCACGAGCATGTCCAAACTTTCCGCTTCCCTGACTTCTCCGACTATCAACCGATCGGGTCGCATCCGCAGGGCCTCTTTAACCAAACGCCGCAACGGTATGGCTCCTTCGCCTTCCAGATTCGGTTGCCGACACTGCAGCCCTACAACTTCGCGCAGTGGCAACTGCAATTCGAAGATTTCCTCGACCGTGACAACGCGCTCCCGGCTGCCAATAGCGGCTGCCAAACAGTTAAGCAACGTGGTCTTCCCCGCCTGAGTAGCTCCAGATACAAGGATGTTCAGTCCGCTGCTGACCGTCGCCCCAAGGAAACGGGCTGCTTCCGGCGTCAGCGATCCCAGGTCGACCAAGTGCTCCAACCGGGAAGCGTGGGCAATGAACTTCCTGATGTTGACCGACCAGTGCTGGCGGGTGATGTCCGGAATGACCACATGCAGGCGTGAACCATCGGGCAGGGCAGCATCGACAAAGGGCGAGGACAAGTCCAGGCGGCGGCCGGAGGACTTGAGCATCCGCTCCACGAGGTCCCGCACCTGCTGTTGCGTGAGCGTCACCGATGTCAGCTCCGACTCCCCGCCTCTGGCTACATATACCTCCGACGGTGAGTTGATCCAGACTTCTTCAATCGAGGGATCGTCCAGCAGCGGCTGCAACGGACCGAATCCGGCCACCGCATCAAAAATGTACTTGCGTGCATGGTCCAGTTGCCCGAGCGGAGGGAGGGTCCCCAACAAGGACCGATCGTCATAGTTCATCACCGCTGCTTCGACCAGCCGTCGGACCTCCGGACCTTGGCGGGCAGGGTCCAATCCGCGTTGGCGGATCAGCTCGCGGACCTCACCCTCGACGATCCGGATGGCATCCATCCTTCCCCCCTTTTCAACCCCCAAGCGCAACCGCCCCGCGAAGTTGAGACCGGCGGGCAGCCGCTTGCACTGAACCCTAGGCGACCACTCTTCCGGCGGGCTAGCCCCAACCGGCGGATTGTGGAAAACCCGTCCCAACTTTCATCCGCCACTGGTCAGAAGCCGCAGCGGGTGACAAAGGCGCGATGCAACCCTCCTTGGGAGGAACACCACCGATCAGCAAGAACCAGGAGCCGCCTTACCGGCGTTCGTCCACCGGCTTCTCGGTCTTCCCAAGGCCCGCCAGCGCAGCCTGCTCGGCGAAGTCGGGGACGCTGGCCACCACCTCGTCGAAGGTTCCGGCCGCCGCCACGGTTCCGCCGCGCATGAAGAACACTATGTCGGCGTCCCGGATGGTAGCCAGGCGGTGCGCAACGGTGATGACGGTGACGTCACCATGCAGCCGCCGGATCGCCGTCGTCACCGCCGCCTCCGTGGCGGTGTCGAGGGCGGAGGTGGCCTCGTCCATGACGAGCACCCGCGGGTTGTCATAAAGGGCGCGGGCAATGCCGAGGCGCTGGCGCTGTCCGCCGGAGAGGGCCATGCCGCGCTCACCTACCAAGGCGTCCAGGCCGCCGTCGCGCTGCATCACTGTGTCCAGCAACTGGGCACGGCGCAGGGCAATGGTCACCCGCTCCCGGTCCACGCGGGCCTCGTCCCAGGCCAACGCCACGTTCTGCGCGATCGAAGCGTCGAAGAGCGAGACTTCCTGCGGCACGTAGCCGATCCGCCGCCGCCAGGAATCCAGCACGAACTCCATTGGTTCGCCGCCGACCATGACGTGTCCATGGCTAGGCTCGAGCAGCCCCAGCAGCAGGTCCACCATGGTTGATTTGCCGGCGCCGGACGCACCGACGAAGGCCACGTGGCTGCCGGCCGGAATCCTGATGTTCACGTTGTGGAGGGCCGGCGCCGCCGCACCCGGATAGCTGAAGGCGACGTCCCGGAGCTCAATGTCCGCGGCGTGGTCCGGCAGTTCGTGCTGCGGACGTTCATCCCGCTGCCGGGACATTTCGGCTTCGCCCTCGTGGATGTCCTCGACGATCTGCCGGGCAAAGGACGCGCTGGTGTTCACCGAGGATTGCACCGCCTGCATACGCGTCAGCGACGGGATCAAACGGAACCCCGCGACGGCGAACAGGCCGACGGCGCTGACCGCTCCGGCCGGTCCGCCGGTTAGGTAGCCGACGCCGCCCAGCAGCGCGAAACCGAGGACCAGCGCGGTCTCCAGCACGTAGCGCGGGATCTGCGAAATCTGGATGGCGCCTGCGCGCGCTATCGAGGACTTGGTGCGGGTGCCGTGCACCTGTTCCTGCACCTCGGGTCCGCGGCCGGCCAGCGTGATTTCCTTAAGCGCTCCCAGCGCCTCGTACAGGGTCTTGGCCGTCCGGTTGGACCATTCGCGGTTCTCGCGGCCAATCGCGACGGCGCGGGGCGAGATTACCTTGGCCAGCAGCAGCGCCACCAGGCCCAGGTAGATCATGGTCACCACCGCTATCAGCGGCTGCGCCACGAAAAGCACGACGACGACCGCCGCCAGCGTGCCCAGCTCGCCGAACAGGCTCATCGCCGGCATCAGCACCCCGGAGACCGTGATTCCCACGCCCACGTCCACGGACCGGACAATCTCGGCGGAGTTGCGCCCCAGCCGCTTCTCCCACGGCGAGGCCAGGTAGGCGGCAAAAAGACGGTCGCCGATGGCTACTTCGTGCCGGGCGAAGCGCTTGGTGGCGAACCGCAGCAGCAGCACCGCCAGGATGCTCTTGAGCACAATCAGGAGGCAGATGAAGGTCAGGATCGGCAGCGCCATCCCGTTTTCGGCAACGTTGCCCACCAGCGGCAGTTCTGCGTCGGAACTCCCCACCAGGGCCGGCAGCAGCGCGGCAATCAAACCCAGCGCCACGACGTCCAGCAGGGCCAGCCCCGCGGATGCCGTGCCGTAGCCGGTGAGGAAACGCCGGCTGCCGGCCGGCAAGGTACGCAGCAGCGGCACGAGGACGTCGAAGATGCTTTTCATACTGCCCCTCAGCCTATTGCATCGCGCCTTTATCACCCGCGACAGCTCCTGACCAGTGGCTGAAGTTGGGACGGGTTTTCCACAATCCGCCAGCTGGGGGTATCCCGTCAGAAGAGTGGTCGCTTAGGGTTCAGCGCAAGCGGCTGCCCGGTCTCAACTTCGCGGGGCGGTTGCGCTTGGGGGTTGAAAAGGGGGAACGGATGGATGGCATCCGGATCGTCGAGGGTGAGGTCCGCGAGCTGATCCGCCAACGAGGCTTGGACCCTGCCCGCCAAGGTCCGGAGGTCCGACGGCTGGTCGAAGCAGCGGTGATGAACTATGACGATCGGTCCTTGTTGGGGACCCTCCCTCCGCTCGGGCAACTGGACCATGCACGCAAGTACATTTTTGATGCGGTGGCCGGATTCGGTCCGTTGCAGCCGCTGCTGGACGATCCCTCGATTGAAGAAGTCTGGATCAACTCACCGTCGGAAGTCTATGTAGCCAGAGGCGGGGAGTCGGAGCTGACATCGGTGACGCTCACGCAACAGCAGGTGCGGGACCTCGTGGAGCGGATGCTCAAGTCCTCCGGCCGCCGTTTGGACTTGTCCTCGCCCTTTGTCGATGCTGCCCTGCCCGATGGTTCACGCCTGCATGTGGTCATCCCGGACATCACCCGCCAGCACTGGTCGGTCAACATCAGGAAGTTCATTGCCCACGCTTCCCGGTTGGAACACTTGGTCGACCTGGGATCGCTGACGCCGGAAGCAGCCCGTTTCCTTGGGGCGACGGTCAGCAGCGGACTGAACATCCTCGTGTCCGGGCAACCCAAGCCGGAAAAACCACGATGCTCAACTGTTTGGCAGCCGCTATTGGCAGCCGGGAGCGCGTTGTCACGGTCGAGGAAATCTTCGAATTGCAGTTGCCACTGCGCGAAGTTGTAGGGCTGCAGTGCCGGCAGCCGAATCTGGAAGGCGAAGGAGCCCTACCGCTGCGGCGCTTGGTTAAAGAGGCCCTGCGGATGCGGCCCTCGGTTGATTGTCGGCGAATTCCGGGAAGCGGAAAGTTTGGACATGCTCGTGGCGCTTAATAGCGGGCTTCCGGTCGTGTGCAGAACCCTCGTGGCCGTGACCTGCGGCTCAAGGTTTTTGCAAGGTGGGGGAACTTACAGTGGTCCCGGCCGCTGTATCAAGGTTTTCCTAGGTGGCTTTTGATAGGGGAAAGAACCAAACTGCAAGGAGCTCAAAATGAAACGCAGGCTGATTCCCACCGTACTCGTCGCCGGACTTATTGCGACTGCTGCTCCCGTAGCCGCTGCCAACGCAGCGCCACCAGACCCTGTCAGCGACAGCGACACGCTGACAAACTTTTGTACCTTCGACGTCGAGTACACACTGACCGGAAAATCGAAGGTGATCACCAAGCCCGACGGGCAAAGGATCATCACTTCTCCCGGCCAGCGCATAACGCTGTCCGCCAACGGCAATACTGTCAGCTATGTCATCACCGGCACACGCTTTGAACGCGACGTGGTGGCTGACGGCGAAACCACCACCGAAGTGGAAGTGAAGGGACGCAACATCCTGATCAATTCGATCGCGACATCTGAGAGGCCTGGAATATTCCTTGTGGTGGGCAACTTCAATTTTGCCCTTGACGCAGCCGGCGATGAGGTGCGGGTGTTCGACGGTCGTGGCCAGGTCACGGATGTCTGCGAGGCACTCTCGTAACTGCGCTATCCCCGGAAGCATTTGACTGTCCTGCAAGAGAAAGCAGCGTGGCCTCGACGGCGCCGCGGATCACGCGTTGCACGTCGGCGAGCTCGCTCCGAAGGCTAGCCCGATTCGCCTCCGACATACGACGGTCTCTGAGCGCTTTGAGCAGATCCTGTTCCGTTGCGACCCAATGTGGACGGTGCTCCGAGGTGATGACGGAGTTGCGGCACATCGGCTTCGTCTTATTGAGCCTGGTGATCCTGACCGTGGTGATGGGGGCATCGACCGTCTACGTCGAAAGGAAAAAGCTCTTATCCGTCGCCGACGGGGCAGCGCTGGCAGCCGCAGACACTTTCGCCTTGGCCGACGTCGAGGCTGGCTCAGGTGCTTTGGTGCCATCGTTGGACGGCGGATCCGTGCGGGGATCGGTCCTGCGTTACTTGTCAGAGACTGATGCCTACGAGAGATTCGACCAGTTGACGGTTGGCAGCGGCACCGGCTCCCCGGGGCGGCGCACGGCGCACGGCGAGTAGAGCGCGGTAATCCGGCCACCGGTGGTTAATTTCCTGATCCCGGCAGGCATACCGGTCACCGTCTCCAGCGACGCACGCTCAGAGCTCGGACGATAACCTGTAGCTCGTGTCAGGCGCCAGCTTTGGTCTGTTTTCGTTGGGCAGTTACCGAACCGCTTGCTGGTGCAGCAGCTGCAGGACGGTTTCGGCGGAGGCATCCAGCACGGAAATGTGCCCACCGCTTTCGACCAACTGCAGTTCGGCGGAGGGCAGCCGGTCAGAGAGCCAGTGCGCCGTCGCCACCGGAACGTTCCGGTCCACCGTCCCGTGCCAGATAAACGCTGGTACTCCGGGGTCCTCGACGGTGAATCCCCAAGGCGACGCAGCGAGCCTCATGTCGTCACGCACTCCGGTGGTGCCGTGTCGCAGGGCGTCGGCTAGGAAAGCAGCGAAGCGCGGTGCCGCCCCGGTCCGGGCTGCGACTGCCTGGTCCGCCTCCGGCATGCTCTTGCCCGAGGCGGCGATCATCTTTTCCGGGCTGCGGGTGCCGAACTTCATGAAGGCCAGGACGGCGGAGGTCAGCCGCGGCCGGTGCTGCGCGAACTTTAGGACCCTGGCGACGTCGGTTGATCGGCCGTCGGCCAGACCCGGGACGTCGGAGGGGCCGGACCCGGAGACGATGCTGACGCCGTCAATGCGGTGCGGGATCCGGTGCAGGCAGGCGAGGGCGGAAGGGGCGCCCATCGAGTACCCCATCACGCTGAACTTCTCCAGGCCCAGCCGGTCCGTGAACACTTCGACGTCGTCGGGCCATTCGAGAAGGGTGCGGCCCGGCTTGGGGGTGGACCCGCCGATTCCCGGCCGGTCCACCGCCAGCAGCCGCACACCGGCCTGGGCGGCGGCGTCGCCGAGGTTGAAGAACGCGGTTTCCAACTTGCCGCTGGGCGCACCATGGTGGTGCACCACCGGAGGGCCAAAGGGATCGCCAAGGTCGAAGTAAGCCAGAGTACGGCCGTCAGCTAGAGTGCAGGTCTTTTCCTCGTACACGGTTCCCCCCCCCGTTCATACCGGCCAAGACCCGATCAGCCTAGCAGCAGCCGGATCGGCCGGAAACGGATGGGCCGAGACCGCGCGTCGGTGGTGCGCGGCCACCGGAAGGGCGCGGAGGCACGCCACCGTGTTTTGGCGCCTAGTCGCACATAGCTGTGGTGGTGAGGTAACCGTAGTATTTGCCGGCAGCCGGTCGGAGCGGGTCACCGATGAACCCATACTGGCTGTTGTCGTTGTTGTACGCCTCGACGGCCGCGAGGAATTGCTTCATTACGGACGACCCGCCGCCCTGGCACATTCCGCTATAGATGCAGCGGGCGACTGAGCCGGCGACAGCCGGACTGGAGAAGCTCGTTCCGTGTGCCGTGTTGTAGAGGCCGCCCGGGTAAGTGGAGGTGATACAGACCCCGGGGGCTGCAACGGTGTGCGCTATGTCGGCAGGTTGAGTCGCGAAGTTGGAGAAGTTGGCGAACTGGTCATCGGGGCTGGGAACTGACCCTCCGCTGCAGATCGGCGTTGCCTTGCCGCCGGGGCGGCCGTCGTAGTCCGCCATGGCTGTGGCGGTGAGCACCTCGTCATAGGTGGCCGGAACGGTGTTAGCCAAGTCCGCCGCCGCATTGCCGGCCGCAACCGTCCAGGTGATTCCCTGCTCAACCCCCTGGCAAATCATCTGGTGCAGGGCATCGACCCCGTTGCCGCAATTTCCCTGGTCTTGGCCAAGGCCGCCGATGCTCATGTTGGCGACTTGGATGTCGTTCTGCGGGTCCGAATCCGTGCGTGTGGAGACTACCCAGTCGGCCGCGCAGAGCAGCGCAGCCTCTGAAATGGTGCCGGCGTCTGACATCACCCGGACGGACCAGAGCGGGGCGCCGTACGCGGTGCCGATGACGCCGAAGGTGTTGTTCTTCGCCGCCAGAACTCCGGCAACCATCGTTCCGTGCCCGTTCCGGTCAACGGGAGTTGCGTCGACCGCGGTGCCCGTGGAGCAGTCCACGCCACCGCGGACGTTCAGGTCTGGGTGGGTGCTGTCTATACCGGAGTCGATGACGGCGGTGTTGACCGCGATCTCCTGGCCGTTCGCAGCCGCCTCTTGAGGGGTGCCGCCGACACGCAGCCACCAAGTGGGCAGGAATCCAGTGACCGCGGGTGGCTCAGCGTCAACGGCCTCGTCTTCTGCCAACGTGAATGCCCGCTCGGGCGCAACGAAATCAACGGCCGGATCGGCATCGAGTTGGGCCGCCTTTGAGGCCGTCATGGTCCCCGAGTAGCCCTTCAGCGCGTGTTCATAGGTGCTTGAAAGGGTAAACCCGTATTCTTTCCCCTGCGCAGCTGCGGTGGAATCGACATTCGTGACGCTGTCCTTGAGAACGACTGTGTAGTCGCTTTCATCCTGGGCGGCTGCGGGTCCGGAAGCGGCGACGATGGTGGCGCCGGCCAAAATCACCGCGCTGAAAGCCCCAAGAATTCGTCGTGACCTCTCTGGATGCGGCGGCCGGCTGTCCTGCCGGCTTTCGGACTTTTGCCGCTGTCGCCGGGTATGAACCGGGCGATGACTTTGACTGGACATTGCAGCCTCCCCACAAGGTGGAATGTAAATCAGGATGCCCTCGTCCCCGTGCGCGGAGCGTGAACAACCTGCACTTTCCGCACTCCCAAAGGTTATTGCAAGCTCCGCGCCGGTGCTAGAGGCAGCCGGAAGGCGCGGGCAGGATTTCCCGTCAGCGCCGCCCAAGACGCACGCCCGGAAGCCACGCTGACCGGGGCCACGGAAGTCACGAAAATGACGGCCCGACCTGCCGGGGGAGAGGAATCCTCACCATGGCGTACGCTTGGAGAACCATGGCTGAGATCGACTTTCCCGCTGAAATCCGCGCGTTACGCGCCACGTACGAATCCATCGAAGCAGTCTCCGACGTGGAGAGGATCCGCAAGGATATCGCCGAGCTGAGCGAACAGGCGGGCGTGCCGGATCTGTGGGACGACCCGGCTGCGGCGCAGAAGATCACCTCCAAGCTGTCGCACCGCCAGAGCGAACTGGAACGGCTGGAGAAGCTCGCGGCCCGGATCGACGATCTGGAGGTCCTGGTGGAACTGGGCCAGGAGGACGCCGGCGACGAAGACTCCATGACCGAGGCTGCCAGTGAACTGACCTCGCTCAAGAAAGCGCTGTCAGAACTCGAAGTCGTCACCTTGCTGTCCGGGGAGTACGACGAGCGCGAGGCCGTGGTGACCATCCGCTCCGGCGCCGGCGGTGTGGACGCTGCCGACTTCGCCGAGATGCTGATGCGCATGTACCTGCGCTGGGCCGAACGCCACGGCTACCCCACCCAGGTGCTGGACACCTCCTACGCCGAAGAGGCCGGCCTGAAGTCGGCCACGTTCGAAGTCAAGGCGCCGTTCGCCTTCGGCACGCTCTCGGTGGAAGCGGGCACCCACCGCTTGGTGCGGATTAGCCCGTTCGACAACCAAGGCCGCCGCCAGACCTCGTTCGCCGCCGTCGAAGTCATCCCGCTGATTGAACAGACCGACTCGATCGACATTCCGGACAACGAGATCAAGGTGGACGTGTTCCGCTCCTCAGGTCCGGGCGGCCAGTCGGTGAACACCACCGACTCCGCGGTCCGGTTGACCCACATTCCCACCGGGATTGTGGTTTCGATGCAGAACGAGAAGTCGCAGATCCAGAACCGCGCCGCCGCGTTGCGCGTGCTGCAGTCCCGGCTGCTGCTCTTGAAGAAGGAGCAGCAGGACGCGGAGAAGAAGGCGCTCGCCGGCGACGTCAAGGCGTCCTGGGGTGACCAGATGCGCTCCTACGTGCTGAACCCCTACCAAATGGTCAAGGACCTGCGTACCGAACATGAGGTCGGGAACACCGGCGCCGTGTTGGACGGCGAGATCGACGACTTCATCGACGCCGGCATCCGTTGGCGCGCCAACAGCCGCCACGCGGAAAACTAACCTCAAAGGCTGCACGAAAGCCCGGTCCCTCCCTCTGGAGCGGCCGGGCTTTTCGCCGTCCCAGGGAGCTCTGCAACCGAATCGTGACCCAGCCCTTTGGCTGTTATGTTGACACTGCTGTGAGCCGCGCCATAGATTTGCTGTAATCTGAATCACCTTTCAGGTTTGGGGTGACCCGACCATCAGGTTCAGACAGTTCCAGATTTCTCCTCAGCAGATTCTTCAACGAAAGGCATCGGAGTGAAGGCAACAAAGAAGTTCCTGATGGCCGCAGCACTGGCCACCGGACTTGCCGTGAGCGCCTGCGCGCCCACCACCGGCGGCGAGACCGCCGGTGCGGCCGGCGAGGCCAGCAGCGCGCCCGAGAGCATCAACGTGGGCATCGTCTATTCCGAATCCGGCCCGCTCGCCGCTTATGGCGCGGCCTACTACCAGGGCCTGCAGGCAGGCATCGACTACGCCACCGAGGGCACGGGCGAGGTCAACGGCACCAAGCTGAACCTGACCTACCATGACGACGGCGGTGATCCCGACAAGGCGGTCAACGTCGCCAAGGACCTGATCGGCAAGGACTACAAGATCCTTGCCGGCACGGTGGTGTCCGGCATCGCGCTCAAGCTCGCCGAGCAGGCCGAGCAGAACAAGGTGCTGTACATTTCCGGCCCGGCCGCCACCGACGCGCTGCAGGGCATCAACGACTACACCTTCCGTTCCGGCCGCCAGAGCCTGCAGGACGTGGCCACCGCGGGAACCTTCGTGGATGACCTCAAGGGCAAGAAGGTAGTGGTGTTCGGCCAGGACAACGCGTTCGGCCAGGGCAACCTCGCCGCCGTCAAGGCCGTGCTCGGCGAGCAGGGCGCCGAGGTCGATGACGTCCTGGTGCCCGAAGACGCCACCGAGTTCACCCCGTTCGCCCGCCAGCTGATCGATGCGAAGCCGGATCTGGTCTTCGTGGCCTGGGCCGGCGCCACCTCGGGTTCCATGTGGCAGGCACTGAGCCAGCAGGGCGCGTTCGACGCCGCCCCGATCGTGACCGGTCTGGGCGACGCCGCCACCTTCGGTGCCTACGGCGCCGCCTCGGACAAGATCAGCTTCCTGAACCACTACTTCCACGGCGCCGCCGGAAACGATGTGGAGAAGGCCATGATCGAGCATGTCGAGGCCGAGGGCAAGAAGGCGGACCTGTTCACCCCGGACGGTTTTGTTGCCGGCCAGATGATCGTGCAGGCCGTCAAGGAAGGCGGCACCGACGTCGACGCCATGGTTTCCGCATTGGAGGGCTACACCTTCGACGGGCCCAAGGGCGAGACAACCATCCGTGCCTCCGACCACGCGCTGCTGCAGGAGATGTACCAGGCCAAGCTCGTGGAGCAGGGCGGCGATTGGGTGCCCGAGCTGATCGAGGCGATTCCGGCCGACACCGTGGCACCGCCGGAAGCCAAGTAACCGAAACCGGCAGCCGGAGCCCCGCAACACGGCTCTGGCTCAAGGTACCGCAGGTCCAGGGGCGCCGCCGCCCACGAGGTGCGCGGCGTCTCCGGCCGCGGACCGGCCCGGCAACGACCACGGTCCGTGACCGCACAGAAAGTGACATGATGACCTCCCCAGATCAGCCCGCGCTCCTGGTGCAGGGCCTCGGCCTGCAGATCGGCGGCGCCCGCATCCTCGAGGATGTTGGATTTTCCGTGGCCACCGGCGAAATGGTCGGCGTGATCGGACCCAACGGTGCCGGCAAAACCACGTTGTTCAATCTCATCTCCGGCGTGCTCAAGCCGACGGAAGGATCCGTCAAGCTCGACGGCGCAGACGTCACCTCGGCGTCGATCCACCACCGGGCACGGGCCGGGCTGGGCAGGACGTTCCAGACCTCGAGCCTGTTCCCGCGGCTGAGCGTGCTGGAAAACGTCCGGCTGGCAGCGCAGGCCGCCCTCGGCGGAAGCCTGTCCGTGTTCCGCTTCCCCTCGCGGACGGATTCCGCAACATCCGTCGCACAGCAGAACGTGGCCGAGGTGGGGCTGGAGGACAAGCTGCATACTGCTGCCGGAGACCTGTCGCACGGCGATAAGCGCAAGGTGGAGATCGCCATGCTGCTGGCCGGCGATCCCGCCGTGATCCTGCTGGACGAACCGATGGCCGGCGTGGCCTCCGGCGACGTCCCGGGACTCAGCGCGATCATCCGCCGGATGCACCGCGACCGCGGCTGCACCGTGATGATGGTGGAGCACCACATGGATGTGGTCCTCGGGCTGGTGGACCGGGTGGCGGTCATGCACCACGGCAAGCTGCTGGCCATCGACACCCCGGACGCGGTGATGGCCAATCCCACCGTCCAGAGCGCCTACTTGGGAGAACCCGTATGAGCCAGCAACCGCAGCCAAGCGCGGACGCCGCGCGCGCCGGAGCCACCGGCGGCCCGGCCCAGGCCACGGCCGTCCAGCCGGCGGCAGCGCAGGCCCGTGCCCACGCCCGCCCGGTGCTGGAAATTGCCGGCCTGACCGCCCACATCGCCGGCCAGCAGGTGGTGGAGGACGTCAGTTTCTCCGTCCCGGCCACCGGCATCACCGCCCTGCTCGGACGCAACGGAGTGGGCAAGACCAGCACCATCAAGGCCGTCATCGGCCTGATCTCGCGGACTGGCAGCGTCACGCTGGACGGGGAGCGGATCGATAAGGAACCCACGTTCAAGATCATCCGCCGCGGCGTCGGCTACGTCCCGGAGGACCGGGAGGTGTTCTCCAAGCTGACCGTGGCGGAGAACCTGCGGCTGGCCGAACGGGACGCGTCCCCGCGCCGCCAACTGGTGGAGGAGCTCTTCCCCGACCTGCTCAAGCGCGCCGCGCAGATGGCCGGCACGCTCTCCGGCGGGCAGCAGCAGATGGTCTCCCTGGCGCGGGCATTGCTGAACGAGAACAAGCTGCTGCTGATCGATGAACCCACCAAGGGCCTGGCCCCCAAGATCGTGCAGGAAGTCGCCGAGACGCTGGAACGCGCCGCGGAAACGGTGCCGATCCTGTTGGTGGAACAGAACCTGCAGGTGGTCCGCCAGTTGGCTTCCGGAGCGGTCGTGCTCTCCGGCGGCAGGGTGGTCCACACCACCAACAGTGCGCTGGAGTTCCTGGACAACGAAGACCTGACGCAGCGGCTGCTGGGCGTCCACGCCGAAGCCGGGCACGGCGAAGACGCCGCAGCAGGGCACGGCGAGACCGCCGCCCCGGCCCACACCCAGACCGACCGGAACGGAGCGCAGAAGTGAGTACCATCGTCTTGCTGACCGTCACCGGCCTGGGGCTGGGCGCGCTGTACTTCCTGGTGGCCTCCGGGCTGAGCCTGATCTACGGCCTGATGGGCGTGCTGAACTTCGCGCACGGCTCCTTCCTGACCTTGGGCGCGTTCGCCGGCTGGGAATTCGCCCGCCGCGCCGGGGCCGACAACTGGTGGACCTTCCTCGGCTCGCTACTGGTCGGCGCGGTGGTGGGCGCGCTGTTTGCCGCGTTCACCGAATTCGTGCTGATCCGCAAGCTCTACGAGCGGCATATCGAACAGGTGCTGGTCACCGTCGGCCTCTCGCTGGCGTCGGTCGCGCTGTTCGACGGGATCTGGGGCACCGACACCATCCACATCTCCGGACCGGCCTGGTTCCGGGAGACCACCGGCATCCTCGGGGCGCAGATCTCGAACGACCGGTTCGTGGCCATCATCGCCGCGGTGCTGGTACTGCTGGGCCTGGTGTTCTTCCTCAAGCGCACCCGCTACGGCATGATCATCCGCGCCGGGGTGGAAAGCCGCTCCATGGTGACCGCGCTGGGCATCGACGTCCGCAAAGCCTTCACGCTGGTCTTCGCCATCGGCGGCGCCGCAGCGGGCCTGGGCGGGGTGCTCGCCAGCCACTACTTCCAGTACGTCTCGCCGCTGCTGGGCGGTTCGCTGCTGATCTTCGCCTTCATCGTCACCGTGATCGGCGGCCTGGGTTCGCTCACCGGCGCGGCCATCGCGTCGGTGGTGGTGGCGCTGCTGCAACAGTTCGCCAACTTCTACCTCAACGGCACCGGGGATTTCGTCGTCGTCGTGGCCCTGGCCCTTGTCCTGCTCTTCCGGCCCTCCGGCCTGCTCGGGAGGAAATCATGACCACCAGCAAGACCGACCCGCAGTCCGAGGCGCAGCCGGCGGCTGCCGGCCCCTCTGCCGGCCGCGGCGACACAGACACCGCAGGCGCGGGGCAGCGGCGGTCCCGGAAAGCCAAGAACGACGGCGGTGCTGCCGCCGGCGGCCGCAGCCTGCTCAAGTGGGGTGCCGGGGGAGCGGGCGTGGTCTTGCTGGCCCTGCTGCCGCTGCTGAACCTGTCCCTGCCCGGCGTGCTGCCCGGGCCCACCTACACGCCGGGTTCGCTGCAGCTGATCGCCATGTGCATGCTGATGGCCGCCGCGGCGCTCAGCTACCACCTGCTGCTGGGTGTGACCGGGCTGCTCTCCTTCGGCCACGCGCTGTACTTCGGTGCCGGCGTGTACGGGCTCGGCGTCATCCTGGACACGTTCGACATCCCGCTGCTGCCGGCGATGGGGCTGACGCTGCTGCTGGTGATTGTGCTGGCCCACGTGGTCGGCGCGGTGGGACTGCGCGTGACCGGCATCCCGTTCGCCATGGTGACCCTGGCCTTCGCCGAGGCCGGCCACGTGATGGTGGGCCGCAACCCGGGCCAGGCCACCGGGGGCGAAGAGGGCCTGACCCTTGCCACCGAGAACCTGCCCGAGGCCCTGCTGGGTGTGGCCAACACCCGCAACCTGTACTGGCTGGCGCTGATCGTGCTGCTGGTGGTCTTTGCGGTGGTGACCTGGGTGCAGTACAGCCGGGCCGGCCATGTGGCCGCGGCGGTGCGGGAGAACGAGCTCCGCGTGCGGGTGATCGGCGTGCAGCCTTATCTGGTCAAGCTGCTGGTGTTCGTGGTGGGCGGCGTGCTGGCCTCGGCGGTGGGCATGGTGTACCTGCTGCTGCAGTCCGGGGCCGTCCCGCGCAGCCTCTCCGCCGACTTCACCATCACCCTGCTGGTCATGGTGGTGCTCGGCGGCGTGGGCTCGCGCTGGGGTGCGATCATCGGCGGCGTGTTCTACACGCTGCTGGACCAGCGGCTCACCGCGCTGGCGCAGTCGGAGGCCATTGCCGGCCTGCCGGACATCCTGCGGATTCCGCTCTCGGAGCCGCTGTTCATCCTCGGTACACTGTTCATCCTGGTGGTCCTCTTCCTGCCCGGCGGCATCACCGGAGCGGTGCACCGGGCCACCCTCAGCCGCGGCCAGCGCCGCCAGGCAGCCGCCCGGCAGCGCCAAGCACTGGAGAATGCCGAGTGAACCAGCAGCACAACCAGCAGGACGGGCTCCACACCCTGGGCCGCTGGACCGCCGACCGTGCCGTGTCCACGCCGGAGCGCGTGGCGATCGACGACCGCGGGGTAGTCCTGCGCTACCGCGAGCTCGATGCCCGGGCCGTTGGCCTGGCCCGCCGGCTGCTCGCCGCCGGCTACGGGGTGGGGGACCGGATCGCCACCCTGACCGGCAACTCCGCCGACCACGTGGTGCTGTTCTTCGCCTGTGCCAAGGCCGGCCTGGTCCTGGTGCCGCTGTCCTGGCGCCTGTCGCCGCGGGAGATCGCCGACCAGTTGCAGCTGGCCGACCCGGCGCTGCTGCTGGTGGAGCACGAATTCGACGCGCTCGCCGCGGCCGCCGCCGCGATGCTGCCGCTGCCGCCGCGCACCGCGGCTCTCGGGCCCTCGGGGGTGGAGCGGCAGGTGCCGTACCCCACCCGGCGGGCGGCAGCGGGCATGGTCGAGGCCGCGGTGCAGCGGGAAGTGCACGACGACGATGCCCTCCTGATGATTTTCACCTCCGGCACCGAGGGGCACAGCAAGGCCGCCATCCTCACGCATGCCAACTGTTTCTGGACCAACCTCTCGCTGTCCCGGACCATGGAGCTCTCCAGTTCCGATGTGGTGCTGGCGGCCCTGCCGCAGTTCCATGTGGGCGGCTGGAACATCCAGCCGCTGCTGGCGTGGTGGACCGGTGCCACGGTGGTGCTGGAACGGACGTTCGATGCCGGCCGGGTGCTGCAGCTGATCGCCGAGCGCAAGGTCACCACCATGATGGGCGTGCCCGCCCAATACGCCATGCTGGCCGAGCACCCGGACTTCGCGTCCGCCGACCTGTCCAGGCTGCAGCACGCCATCGTCGGCGGGGCGTCCATGCCGGCACCGCTGCTGCGGATCTGGCACAAGCGGGGCGTGGCACTGAGCCAGGGCTATGGTCTGACCGAAGCGTCGCCGAATGTGCTCTGCCTGCCCAATGAAGATGCCGCGTCCATGATCGGCTACGCGGGCAAGCCGTACCCGCACGTCAGCGTGGCGGTGGCGGACCCGGCCACCGGCGAAATCCTCCAAGGCGAAGCCACCGGCGAGCTGCTGGTCTCGGGTCCGGGTGTCTTCGCCGGGTACTTCCGCAATCCGGAGGCAACGGCGGCAGCGCTCGCCGGCGGCTGGCTGCGCACCGGGGACCTGGTGGAACGCACCGCGGAGGGCTTCTACCGGATCGTGGACCGGATCAAGGACCTGTATATCTCCGGCGGCGAGAACGTGGCGCCGGCACAGGTGGAACAGGCCCTGCTGTCGCATCCCGCGGTGGCGGAGGCCGCCGTCGTCGGCGTCCCGGACGAACGCTGGGGGGAGACGGGACTGGCCTACGTGGTGGTCCGCCCGGGCCAAATCACCGACGCCGAGGAGCTGGCCGAGCACTGCAAGGCGCAGCTGGCCTCCTTCAAGGTCCCCGGGCGCTTTGACTTTGTGCCAACCTTGCCGCGAACGGCGCTGAACAAGGTGGCGCGGGGACGGCTGCGGCAGGCCGCGGTCCGGCCCGGGCCTGCCGCATGGACGGCAGCAGCTGCAGGATCGGAGCAGGAATCATGAGTGCCGCACCACGCACCGCCCGGGGCACCCGGACACGCGCCAAGCTGCTGGCAGCGGCGGAAACCGTGTTCGCGTCGGTGGGCTACCACGACGCCTCGATCGTGAAGATCACCGAGCAGGCCGACGTCGGCCTGGGCACGTTCTACCTCTACTTCCAGGGCAAGCAGGCCATCTTCGACGAAGTGGTCGAGGACCTCAACCGGCGGGTCCGCCACGCGATGACCGAGGCGGCCAAGTCGGCCGGCAACCGGCTGGAAGCCGAGCGCGCCGGGTTCAAGGCTTTCTTCCGCTTCACCGCGGAGCACCCCGCCCTCTACCGGATTATCCGGCAGGCCGAGTTCGTCTCGCCGGGCGCCCTGCGGATGCACTACACCCGGATCGTCAACGGCTACATCGAGGGGCTGAAGGCGGCGCAGGCCACCGGCGAGGTCCGCCCAATGGATCCGGACGTCGCGGCCTGGGCACTGATGGGCATAGGCGAGCTGATCGGCATGCGCTGGGTGCTCTGGGAGGACGACCCCGGTGCGCAGCCCGTTCCGCGGGAAGTGCCTGACCATGTTTTTGAAGAAATGATGCAGTTTATCGAGCGGGCGCTGGCCCCCGGACAACCGCACGGGACGGAAGGACAACCCCATGGCTGAACAGACTCTGACAGGCCGCAGCGCCGTGGTCACCGGCGGGGCCAGCGGCATCGGTGAAGCCTGCGCACGGGCGCTGGCCGAGCGCGGCGCCAAGGTCACCGTGGCTGACCTGGACGGCGCCGCCGCCGAACGAGTGGCGCAGGAGATTGGCGGCGTCGCGTGGCAAGTGGACCTCAGCGACACCCGGGCGCTGGAGACGGCGACGGTGGATACGGACATCCTGGTCAACAACGCCGGCATCCAGCGAATCAATCCCATCGAGGAATTCGCGCCGGATGACTTCAGGCTGATGCTGCGCCTGATGCTGGAGTCCCCGTTCCTGCTGATCCGTGCGGCGCTGCCCGGCATGTACCAGCGCGGCTTCGGCCGGATCATCAACATTTCCTCGGTGCACGGGCTGCGGGCCTCCGCCTACAAGTCCGCGTACGTCTCCGCCAAGCACGGGCTCGAAGGCCTCTCCAAGGTCACGGCGCTGGAGGGCGGCGCGCACGGCGTGACCAGCAACTGCATCAACCCCGGCTACGTGAAAACGCCGCTGGTGGAGAAACAGATTGCCGACCAGGCCCGGCTGCACCAGCTGCCGGAGGAGGAAGTGGTGGCCCAGGTGATGCTCACCGAGAGCGCCGTCAAACGCCTGACCGAACCGCACGAAGTGGCCTCGCTGGCCTGCTGGCTGGCCGGCGCCGACGCCGGCATGGTCACCGGCGCGTCCTACACGATGGACGGCGGATGGTCCAGCCGATGAGCGCCGAACCGGCAGCCCTGCCTTATTCAACGCTGGACGTTCCGGTCCGCGGCGGCACCCTGCGCACCGGCGTGTGGGGGCCGCAGGACCCGGATGCGCCGGCCGTCCTGGCCGTGCACGGTGTGACGGCGTCGCACCGCACCTGGGGCCTGCTCGCGCAGGAGCTCGACGGCGTGCGGCTGATCGCCCCGGACCTGCGCGGCCGCGGCCGCAGCAACCAGCTGCCCGGACCGTTCGGCATGGCCGCCCACGCCGACGACCTCGCCGCGGTGATGGCGGCACACGGGGTGGGCAGCGCCGTCGTCGTCGGTCATTCCATGGGGGCGTTCGCCTCCGTGGTGCTGGCGCGGCGGCATCCGGAACTGGTGCAGTCTCTGGTGCTGGTGGACGGCGGGCTGCCGCTGCAGGTGCCCGCCGGGCTCAGCGACGAGGAAGTCATCCAGTCCGTGCTGGGGCCGGCGGCCGAACGGCTGGCGGCAACGTTCCCCAGCCGGGATGCGTACCGGGACTTCTGGCGCGTGCACCCGGCCTTCGCCGACCACTGGAACGCGCTGGTGGAGGACTACGTTGACTACGACCTCGCCGGCGAGCCCCCGCTGCTGCGGCCGTCGACGAACTACCAGGCGATGGCCCGCGACACCGCCGACCTGAACGGCGGGGCGGCCCTGATGGACGCGCTGGAGTCGCTGGCGGTGCCGGCCGTGCTGCTGCGGGCTCCGCGCGGCCTGCTGAACGAAGACGCCGGCCTGTATACGCCCGGCTACGTGGAGCGTTGGGCCACCAGGCTGCCGGAACTGCAGGTCCGCGACGTGCCAGGAACCAACCACTACACCATCGTGATGGACAGCCCGGGTGCCGCCGCGGTGGCCGGAGCCGTCCGCCAGGCCCTGCGCGCGCTGGTGAAACGACACACCCGGAATGCTGCAGGCTAAACCCAAGACTGCGTGCTTATAGTCGAGAGGCTGAGGTTTCTTCCCCCAAGCACAGGCCCTCGTCCTCGGCACTGAGGCACAAAGTAGTCATGATTCGATTCGATAACGTCACGAAGATCTACGATCAGAACTCGCGTCCTGCCCTGGACAGGATCAGCCTGGAGATTGACCGCGGGGACTTCGCGTTCTTGGTCGGCTCCTCCGGGTCCGGAAAGTCAACGTTCATCCGGCTGGTTCTGAAAGAAGACCGTGCCACCCGCGGCGCCGTGTACGTCGCTGGCCAGAATGTGGCCAACATTCCCAGCTGGCGCGTGCCCAAACTGCGCCGCGGCATCGGTGTGGTGTTCCAGGACTTCCGGCTGTTGCCCAACAAGACGGTTTTCGCGAACGTGGCGTTTGCCATGCAGGTGATCGGTCGAAGCCGTGCCGTGATCCGCGAGACGGTGCCCGAAGTGCTCAAGACAGTGGGCCTGGAAGGTAAAGACCACCGCATGCCGCATGAACTCTCCGGCGGCGAGCAGCAGCGCGTTGCCATTGCACGGGCCGTGGTGAACAAGCCCGGGATCCTGCTGGCCGACGAACCCACGGGCAACCTGGATCCGACCACCTCCTTGGGCATCATGAAGGTGCTGGACCGGATTAACCAGAACGGCACCACCGTGGTGATGGCCACGCATGACAACGTGATTGTGAACGAAATGCGCAAGCGCGTGATCGAGCTGCGCGACGGCGTGCTGGTGCGGGACCAGGCCGAGGGCATTTACCTCGGCGAGCCGGAGGAGGCCAAATGAGACTGGCTTTTATCCTCGGTGAAATCGGTTCCGGCCTGCGCCGGAATCTGTCCATGGTGGTCTCCGTGGTGCTGGTGACGTTCATTTCGCTCACCTTCGTGGGCGCTGCGGGCATGCTGCAAATGCAGATCAACCAGATGAAGGGCTACTGGTACGACAAGGTCCAGGTGGCCGTCTTCCTGTGTGTCGACACCTCGACGGCGGCCAGTTGCGCGTCCGGCCCGGTGACGGACGAACAGCGCGCCGAGATTGAGGCCACGCTGACCAGCCCGGCGGTGGAGCAGTACGTGGACACCTACCTGTACGAATCGCAGGAGGACGCGCTGGGCCACTTCCGCGACCAGTTCGCGAATTCGCCGATTGTTGATTCGGTGACCGCCGACCAGCTGCCGGAATCCTTCCGCATCTCCCTGGTGGATCCGCAGAAGTACGAGGTCATCAACGAAATCTTCTCCTCGCTGCCGGGCGTGGAGGTGGTGGTGGACCAGCGCGAGATCCTGGAAAAGGTCTTCAACGTCATGAACATCGCCTCGCTGGTGGCGGTGGGCATCGCCGTCGTCATGATCGTCTGCGCCATCCTGCTGATCGCCACCACCATCAGGCTCTCGGCCTTCAGCCGCCGTCGGGAAACCGGCATCATGCGCCTGGTCGGAGCCTCGAAGGCAGTTATCCAGCTGCCGTTCGTGCTGGAAGGCGTCATCGCCGCCGTGGTCGGCGCCTTGCTGGCCTCGGTCACCCTGTGGGCCGTGGCGCACTTCTTCATCGGCGACTGGCTCGCCAGCCAGTACCCGGACACCGCATTCATTTCCTCCAACACCATGCTGGTCATCGGCCCCGCACTGGTGCTGTTGGGGGCTGTTCTGGCAGGAATATCGTCCCTGCTGACCCTGCGCCGCTACCTGAAGGTTTAGAATCGTGAAACGTGAGCAGAACTTGACAATGGGGAGCCAGGCTGTGAGCCGTTCAACGCCGCGGAAGAAGTGCCTTCCGCAGGGGATTCTGAGTGCAGCCATGGCGGCTTTGCTCGCCTTCTCGCTGGGCTCTGCCGGCCCGGCCCAGGCCGACGAGCTCGACGACCGCAAGGCGGCGCTGGAACAGGAAATCGAGGAGATCGAGCATTCCCTGGAGTTCCTCAACGCGGACATCGTGGAGGCGGTCAAGGAGCTCAAGGAGTACCAGAGCCGGCTGCCCGGAGCCCAGCAGAAGCTCTCCGAGGCCGAGGGCCGGGTGGACGCGGCTGCCAACAAGGTCGCCGCCCTGGCACAGCGCGTGGACCTGGCCCTGCAGACCAAGGACAAGATCAATCAGCAGCTGGCCAGCGATGCCGAAGAGCTCAAAGAGACCAAGAAGGTCATCGGTCAGATTGCCACCCAGGCCTACAAGCAGGGCGGCGTGCCGTCCAACCTGTCGCTGTTCTTCGGATCCGACGGCGATGCGAGCCTTGCCAACACCATCGACCTGGCCGACCAGGCGCTGCGCAGCCAAAACGCGGCGCTGGACAAGCTGTCCCAGCAGAACGCCACCAACGTGAACTCCCAGGCGCGGCTGGAGGCCGTGGAAGAGGAAATCCGGGACCTGAAGGCACAAGCCGAGGAAGCGCTGGCGGCGGAACAGACCGCCCGCGACGAGGCCGCGGCCGAGAAGCAGAAGGTCGACCAGCTGATTTCCGAGACCTCGGCGCTCTCCGACAGCCTGCAGGCCCGCAAGCCGGAGATCGAGCAGGAATTGGCCAAGTCCGAGCAGGCCCAGCAGCAGGTGCTCGGGCAGATCAAGGAGCGGCAGGAACGGCTGCGCCGCGAGGCCGAGGAGAAGGCCCGGCGCGAAGCCGAAGAGCGGCGCAAGGCCCAGGAAGCGTGGGAACGCGAACAGGCCCGGATCAAGGCAGCCCAGCAGGCGGCGCGGAACAACGGCCAGCCGGTGCCGCAGATCATTCCCAAGGTCAAGCCGCCGAAACCGGCGAGCTCTTCGCCGTCGTCCTTCGGCTTGATCGCCCCAACCAGCGGAGTCATCACCTCCGGGTTCGGTTGGCGGAGCACCCCGCCCGGCACCATCGATTTTTTCGGCACCGGCGGCTACCTGCACAGCGGGATCGATTACGGGCCCGGCTGCAACGCCCCGGTCTATGCACCGGCCGCCGGCACGGTGGAGCGCGCAGACGGCTCGGTCTGGGGCGGCGGCAACAGCGTGACGATCAGCCACGGCTGGGTGGCCGGCAACGTGCTGGACACGAACTACTACCATCTGAACAAGTACGTGGTGTATGCGGGCCAGCGGGTCGGGCAAGGGCAACTGATCGGCTATGTGGGCAGCACCGGCAACTCCACCGGCTGCCACCTGCACTTCGAAACCATCCTGAATGCCGAGTTCGTGAACCCGATGAACCTGCTCTAAGGCTCCGGCTGGAGCGGGCGCTGCGGGACTAAACGCCGCAGCGCAGTTATAATGGATCGTTCCGACGACGAAGGAGTTACCCCGTGCCCAGAGAAAGTGGCCGAAAGGTAGTGGCCACCAATCGAAAGGCCCGGCACGACTACCACATCATGGATACCTACGAGGCCGGGATGGCCTTGATGGGGACCGAGGTGAAGTCCCTGCGCGAGGGCCGGGCCTCGCTGGTGGACGGCTTCGCCATCTTTTACAACGATGAGTTGTTCCTGGAGTCCGTCTATATCCCGGAATACCTCAACGGGAGCTGGACCAACCACGCCGCCCGCCGCCGGCGGAAATTGCTGCTGCACCGTGCCGAGCTGGAGAAGATCGCGCGCCAGACCCGCGAGTCCGGCTACACCATCGTGCCGCTGCAGCTGTACTTCAATGACGGCCTGGCCAAAGTGGAGATCGGCGTGGGCCGCGGCAAGAAGGATTACGACAAGCGGCAGACGCTCCGCGAGAAGCAGGACAACCGCGAGGCCCTTCGCGCCATGCGGGAAAAGAACCGCGGGGCCTGATCTGCGGGAGCCGTGGCTCTACCGGGAGGACCCTTCCGGCAACCTCAGCCGTCCGTAATGGACCGGCGCACCAACTCGAGCCATGATGCCAAGCCGCCGCGGGCCAGCGCCGCCCGCTGGCGCTGCGCCCCGTTGCCCTCCAAGCGCAGCCGGGCGCACTGCTCATGCACCCAACCGCGGTCCCCGTGTTGTTCCAGGGCGTCGTCGATGTGCCGGAGCAGCAACTCCAGAACATCGAACGCAGGCCAGAGGGTGGCCGAGTCGAGGTGAACCAGTTTGTCCGACAGCCCGAACCGGGCGGCCTGCCAGAGCGCCACGTCCAGGTGCTCGGGGAAGTGGTTGGCAACCGGGCGCCCGGCGACGGCTGCGGCCTGTTCGGTAGCCACCAGCGCACGGGCCAGTCCGGCCAGCAGCACGCTGTCGGCGGCCGTGAGCTGGCTGTCGGCGGCCCGGATTTCGATGGTGGGGAACTGGTCCGAAAGCCGCGCGAGCCAGGAGATGTGCCCCGGGTCCGGTGCTACCCCGGAGGCATACAGCCGCCTGATGCGGACCCGGTAATCGTGCAGGTCGGCAAAGAACGGCGGGCACCCCTGGATCTGCCACCGGCGGTACAGGATGGTCCGCCAGCTGGCGAAGCCGCTGTCCGCATGACGCCAGAACGGCGAGTTGGCCGCGACCGCGGTCAGTAACGGCAGCCAGGGCCGCAGCCGGTTGAGCACCTGCAGCCGCACCTCGGGATCCGGCACTTCAACGTGGATGTGCATGCCCGTGACGTACTGGTCGGCGACCAGCGCCGGCGCACGTTCGGCAATACCGCGGTAGCGGGGAGTGTCGGTAACGGACGCCGGGGACAGATCGGCGTCAAAAATCACTCCGATTCCCGCGGCGGCCGCCCCGGTTGCGAGGGCGCTGTCGGCCAAATCGCGGCGGAAGTCCAGCAGGGCCTCGGCAGCTTCGGCCAGCGTATGGCATACCGGTGTGGCGGTCTCCACCTGGCAGTCCAGCAACTCGGTGCTGACCCAGTCCGGGTTGGTGTCCAGGCGCAAGGCCGCCCGCACGGCCGGACCGGTCGGCACCGGCTGTGCCGACCGGGGATCCATCAACAGGAATTCTTCCTCGATACCGAATGTCGCCGAGATGGAAGCCTGTCCCGGCGGTGTGCCTTCCGTCGCACGCACGACCATGGTTCGAGCGTAATCTCGCCCGCGCATGCTGGCTATAAGGGGCGGGAATAGACAGCTGTGGGGATGGGTTACACTGGATGGTCCGGGCAGGTAACTGGCCCGGCACAGATGGTTATTTTGATAACTACATACGGGGATGACAGGTTTCGACGATGTTAGTCGCGCCAGGGGAAGCGGGCCGAGGATGCAGAGTTATCTCGGAAACGCTCTCTGCAAACCAATAAGTGCCGAATCTAAGCGCACTGACTTCGCACTCGCTGCCTAAGTAGCGTTGCAAGTCCGTCAGCCCGGGGATGCTCTCGCCCCGGATGCTGGCGTCATTAAGAGAGCCACTGCTGGATACCTTCGCCGTTGGGGTATTCGGGACATTTAGACGGCTGGGCCCGGGTCAGCCACCTGTTTGCAGGATGGCTGGGGCCAAGAAAACCCGAAGCAAACTGCGCCCGGAGAAGTCCTGGCAACACAACATCGGACGGGGGTTCAATTCCCCCCATCTCCACTGATTTAGCCCCGGATTTCCGGGGCTTTTTCTTTTCCCGCCGGCCAGCTTAAGCGGGCCAGCCCAGCGGTCAGGAACCGGGCAGCGCCACGTCGACGATCCCGATGAACCGGGTGCCGATCCCGTCATATTCGCTGCGGACCCATCCAGCGGGCAGCGCCGGCAGCTCTTCGGGGTCATGGTGTTGGCAGTAGACATAAGTAAAGTCCGGCCACCATTTCTTTGGCCGGGCCGCCTCGGTATGGCCGCAAATAATGCACTGCAGCGACGTCCAGACAGGCCGTTTGCCCGTGCGGTTGGCGCGCGACTGGGCCAGCCAGGCCGGTGGGTTGGCGTCCATCGCGGCGAGCTCCTCCTGGGATATGCGTGGCGGGATGCCGTGGCGTTTCGCCATCTCCGGTGGGATATCGAGGAACTGGGCTGCTTCGCGTCTGGTAATCATCACCTACCACCATGGACCGGGGCGCCACCTGCCGCAACTTGATGCCGTTCACCGGGGTGTCTGCTTCAGGGGCCCGAGGCCTGTAAGGGCTCGTCCACGTAGTACGCCGAACCGCAGAGGCCTTCTTCACCGCGGCCCCAGAACGCACATCGAAGCCAGGTTCGCCGACCTGATTCCCGCTCTCGCCTCGGCTGCTATGAGGGTTGGACTCAGGTTATTTTCAGGATGAATCCTTTAGCTGCGTTGACAACGCGGAACAGGATGGGAAGCTGAACAGGAAGGTGTTTCGGCAGTGGTTGGGGTGCGCATCAAGATGCCTGGGGGGCACAGAAATGAATGCAAGAGAACACGTCTGGGAAGTCCAATTATTAGGCGGATGGCAGATTCGCCGTGGAAATATTCCCGTCAAAGTAACTATCCGGCAGCAGCGCCTCATCGCCGTTCTGGCCTTATACGGCAGCCAGCCGCGCGCGTTCCTGGCCGGGCTGCTCTGGCCCGACAGTTCGGACAAGCAGGCAACTGGGAGCCTGCGGGAGACCATCTGGATGATCTCCCACCAGCTGCCAGGGTTGCTGGTGGAGAGCCGGGATCCGCTGGCGCTCGCTCCGGACGTAGTGGTGGATGTCCATGAAATCAGCAGCCGACTAGCCGCTCTGGATGGGGATCGCAGCGCCAGCCTGCGCCCGGCCATGCTCGATCGGCTGCGCACCGCCGAGCTGCTGCCCGGATGGTATGAGGACTGGGTCATGGCAGAGCAGGAGCGGTGGAAGCAGATGAGGTTATCGGCGCTGGAACGTCTCGCCAGCCGATATCTGGAGCGCGGCGAGACCGATCAGGCCACGGACGCTGCGGGATTTGCCATCGCCATTGAACCGCTGCGCGAAAGCGCCCAGCGGCTGTTGCTGGAGACGCACATAGCCGATGGCAACTATGCCCAGGCGCTGCGGGCGTTCGAAGTTTTCAAGTCCCGGCTTTGGAGGGAATTCGGGGTGGAACCTTCGGCCAAGATCACGAACCTCATGGCGCCACTGCTCACGTAGCCGGCTTCGGCGGGCGCCAGGGCGGAGCGGGCGAGCCGTTCGTCCTTGGCGCGCCCGCGGACTATGGCTCGGCGGTAAGCGACGTGGCGTAGAGATCCATCAGCGCCGGAAGTCCGCCGGACTCCATTGCTTTTCGCTGCCGTTCGGCGCCGGTTCCCGTGGCGAAAAGCCGTTCAATGCTTGCATCCACCCAGGCCGCATCGCCTTCCTCCTCCAGGGCGGGCCGGATGTAGCGCAGCAGCATGCCCACCACGTCCCGCGCCGGCAGCAGCAAGCCGGACTCCGGGTCCACCAGCCGGTCGGTCAGGCCCTGCCGCCCGGCCTGCCACACGGCGGCATCCAGCAACTCGGGCTCCGGCTGCAGGAAAGTCCGCGAGACAGCTTCATCGGCCAGCACCGTGGAGATCAGGCCCCGGATGACCGCCGCGATCAACACGGCGTCCTGGGCCTCGAGCTGCACATCTGCCGCACGGACTTCAAGGGTGGGGTAGCGGTCCGAGAGCCGCGCCAGCCAGGTGAGGACACCGCGGTCAATGATCACGCCGGAGTCCACCAAGCGCTGGATGCGCCGCTCGTAGTCGGCGGCGTCGCGGAAGACCGGCGCGCAGCCCTGGACCGGCCAGCGGCGGTAGTGCACAATCCGCCAGCTGCCGAATCCGCTGTCGCGGTCCAGCCAGTAGGGCGAGTTCGCACTGAGCGCCACCACGGCCGGCAGCCACGGCCTGATCCGGTTCAGGGCCTGCACTCCGGCTTCCTTATCCGGGACGGACACATGGACGTGTTGGCCGTTGACGAACTGATCGGCCACAATGCCCTTGGCACTGGCCTTGAGCTGGTGGTAGCGCTGACTGTCCGTGACCTCCGGGTAGTCGTCCTGGATTCGCGGTGCGGTGCCCGTGGCCGCGGCCCGGACGCCCGTCTTCCGGACAGCCGAATCAAGTTCCCGGCGGAAGTTCAACAGCGACTCCTCCGCTTCGGTGAGCGTGGAGCAGACCGCGGTGGCGGTTTCGATCTGGCATGTGAGCAGTTCCCGTTGGATGTCCCCACGGGCCACGTGCAACGATCCTTCAAGGTTTTCGGCGACCTTATCCGCCATCGGGACGGGCAGGCCGGTGATCGGATCCAGCAGCAGGTATTCTTCTTCAATTCCCAGAGTCGCCAAGGGACACCTTTCTTCTGCTTCATCTGCCGAGGCTCGGACAAAGCCGAGCCTAACCGATCAACCGGCGCTTGTGTGCGTGGCCAGCGCCACGGACGGTGCCGTACCGGCCCAAAGCCGAGCGGCCGACGTCGTACTCACGAAGCGAGCAGGCAGCCGGGGTGCGGGTCGCTGTGCACCCAGAGCGCGGCGGCCGCTTGGTCGCCCAGATCCAGCTCCCGGGCCGAACCGGTGGGGCCGAAACGAACCACTAACGCACCGCCGAAGGGGCGCCGGCCGACAACTTCCACACGGTCGTCGAGCCTGATCTGCTCGGAGCTGAAGAAGCGCAGCAGATCGGCGTCGGCGTCGCTGATCCGGGTGATTCGGCCGGTGTGCCCGCCGTCTAGTTCCTCCAGTTGCACGGCGTTGGGCACGTGCACCGTGCCGTCCGCCGACGGGATCGGGTCGCCATGCGGATCGCGCTGCGGATTGCCTAGCTTGGCCGCCATCCGGTCGATGAAGGTGTCGGAGACGGTGTGTTCGAGCAGTTCGGCTTCGTCGTGGACCTCGTCCCAGGCATAGCCGAGTTCCTGGACCAGGAAGGTTTCCAGGACCCGGTGCCGGCGGACCATGGTCAAGGCCAGCCGGCGGCCGGCGCTGGTCAGCTCAATGGCGCTGTACGGCCGGTGGTCCACCAGTTGCAGCTCCACCAGCTTGCGCACCATCTCGGAGACCGACGAGTTGGCCACGCCCAGGCGCACGGCCAGCTGGGAGGACGTGATGGGCTTGTCCTGCCACTCGGTGAAGGCATAGATGACCTTGACGTAGTCCTGCACGCTGGACGAGCCGCTGCTGAGCGCGGATTTCCTGGCCGCTGGCATGCGGTTTCACCCTTTCGTCGTACGTTCCCGAAGGACTGCAGGCTTACAGCCTGGTGCTGCTGGTTTCCGGCAGCACGGCGGTGCGCCGGCCCTCCGACCGGCGGCGTACCAACTGCCAGATTACCCCGGTCCGCGGCGCGGACAGGTAGACCACCAGGAACACCAGAGCCTGCGCCAGGACCACCGCCGCACCGGTAGCGACGTCCAGATAGTAGCTGGCATAGATGCCGGCGACCGAGGCCGCGGCAGTGACCGATGCGGCAATCACCAGCATGGCGTCGAACCGCCGGGTCAGCAGGAAGGCGGTGGCGCCCGGGGTAATCAGCATGGCCACCACCAGCACGATGCCCACTGCCTGCAGGCCGACGACGACGGTGAGCGCCAGCAGCCCGAGCAGCAGCACGGACAGCCAGCGGGTATTGAGCCCGATGGCGTGGGCATGGACGCGGTCGAACGCGAACAACGTCAGATCGCGGCGCTTGAACAGCAGCACGCACAGCGTCACTGCACCCAGGCCGAGCACCTGCAGCAATTCGCCGTCGCTGACGCCCAGAACGTTGCCGAACAAGATGTGCTGCAGATCGGTCTGGCTGGGCGTTTTGGAGATGATGGCCAGGCCGGCGGCGAAGAACGCGGTGAACACCACGCCGATCACGGTGTCGCCCTTCAACCGGGTGGAGGAGCGCACACCGCCGATCAGCGCCACCGCCGCCGCGCCGAAGACGAAGGCGCCGATCGAGAAGGGCACACCGATGATGTAGGCCAACGCAACCCCCGGCAGCACGGCATGCGAGACCGCATCGCCCATCAGCGACCAGCCCATCAAAATCAGCCAGCAGGACAACACCGCGGACACGATGGAGGCTGCCAGCGTGACCAGCAGGGCGCGGGTCAGGAACCCGTACTGCAGCGGTTCCAGCAGCCAGTTAGCTAATTCCACGGCGGAATCCTTCCGCGGGGCCGATCAGCGCGGAGCCGAAGGCCAGGGCCAGGTTGTCGTTGGTCAGCACCTCGGCCGGCGATCCGTGTGCCAGGACTCTCTGGTGCAGCAGGATCGCCTCATCGCACAACTGCGGGATGCCGGCCAGATCATGGGTGGAGATCAGGATCGTCTTGCCCTCGCGGCGCAGCTCTTTCAGCAGGGAGATCAGGCCCGCTTCCGAGGCCTTGTCCACGCCGGCGAATGGCTCATCGAGCAACAGCAGCCCGGCGTCTTGGGCGATGCCGCGGGCCACAAAGGCGCGTTTGCGCTGGCCGCCTGACAGCTCACCGATCTGCCGGTGCTGAAGATGGCTCAGGCCCGTCCGTTCCAGCGCAGCCTCCACGGCTTCACGGTCCCCGCGGTGCGGCCGGCGCATGGGACCAAGCCTGCCATAGCGGCCCATCATCACCACATCCCGCACGGAAACGGGGAAGGTCCAATCGACATCTTCGGACTGGGGAACATAACTGACCAGGTTCAATTTACGTGCCTGCCGGTGCGAGAGGCCGAACAGATCCACCGTGCCGGAGGACGGATGCGCCAGCCCCATCAACGACTTGAACAGCGTGGACTTGCCGGAGCCGTTGACCCCGATCAGCCCGCAAATTGTCCCCAAGGCCACCGTGACGCTGACGTCGTCCAGGGCAACGACGTCGTGATAGGCCACGCGCAGGCCGGCCACCGAGATGGCGGGGGCCCCTGCCGGGATGACGTGAGTGCTCACGGCGCCAGTCCTTCCTTAATCAGGGAGATGTCGTGCCTGATCAGCTCCAGATGAGTGGGAACCGGGCCGTCCGGTCCGGAGAGGGAATCCACGTACAGCGGCGTGATGAACCGGGCACCGGTAGCTTTTGCCACCTGCCGCATCGATTCCGGGTTGACGGTCGATTCGCAGAACACCGACGGGATCCGATGTTTGCGGACCTGCCCAATGACTTCTTTGATCTGCCGCGGCGTGCCCTCGGCATCCGAGTTCACCGGCCAGAGGTACGCCTCGTCCAGCCCGGCGTCGCGGGCCAGATAGGAAAAGGCCCCTTCACAGCTGACCAGGGCGGGAACGGCTGCCGGATCGGCGAAGGCCGCCTTCAAATCCTCCATCACCAGGTCCAGTTCATGCCGGTAGGCCGCGCCGTTGCGCTGGAAGTCTTCGGCGTGTTGGGGCACCAGGTCGCTGAAGGCGTGCACGATGTTGTCGACGTAGATTTTGGCCGCCTCCGGCGACATCCACGCGTGCGGGTTCGGCCGGCCCTCATAGTTTCCGGCCGTGATGTTCACCGGCTCCACGCCGTCGCTGAGCACCACATGCGGGGCCGGGACCGCATTCAGGAACCGTTCGAACCAGCGTTCGAGGCCCAGGCCGTTGTCCAGGACGAGGTCGGCATCCTGCGCTTTGACCAAGTCCGACGGCGTGGGCTGGTAACCGTGGATTTCCGCGCCGATCTTGGTGACGGAGATGACCTCTACATGGCCACCGCCGATCCTGTTGGCCATGTCGGCCAGAACGGTGAAGGTGGTCAGGACCAGCGGCCGTTCGCCCGCCGAGGCGGCGGCGGGTGCGGACGGACGGGCGCAGCCAGCCACCGCCAGCATGGCGGCTACGGCCAGCAGGCACACCTTCGTCCAATTTTTCGGCATGCCTAAATTTTGCCGGACGGTAGGCCTCAACACAAGCCGCGGGGGCCTAGGCAGCGCTCAGGCGCTCAGAGCGCCCGTGCCCGCCAACTGTGGGTGAGGTACGGCAGGCCGATCGGCGCCCCGGGGGAGTAGCCCAGATGGTCGTGAAGGTACCAGTCGAGGTTGGCCAGCACTTTCGTCCTGGTCGCCTCGTTGGCGCGCAGGTAATAGCTGCGGGTCTTCGCCAGCTCCATCACATCGAGCGTGCTGAGCGGATCCTGCCACCGGGTGTCGTGCCCTTCCAGTCCGCTGAACTCCGGGCCGATGCGGGGACGGAAATCCGGCTTCAGCACGTCGCCGGCATGCATGATGCGCGTGAGCCGGTGCACCCACGGTACGCCGGTATCCAACTGGTTCCAGACCAGTCCCAGGACGCCGCCGGGTTTCAGGATCCGTGCGGCCTCGGTACTGGCCCGGAGCGGGTCCGTCCAGTGCCAGGCCTGGGCCACGGTGACAAGATCCATGCTGGCGTCGGCAATCCCGGTCTGCTCCGCGGTGCCGACTACGGTGGTCACGCCGGGCAGATTGCGCTGAAGCTGGGCGAGCATGTCCGCGGACGGGTCCACCGCCACCACCTTGAGACCGCGCGCGGCCAGTGCGGCGGTGTACTTGCCGGTGCCGGCCCCCAGATCAGCGGCGGTGCGGGCGTTGGCCGGCAGCAGCCAGTCCACGGCGTCGTCCGGGTAGCCGGGGCGGATGCGGTCGTAGTGTTCGCCGCCCTGCTGGAATGTGTCGCCGTAGGCCCGGCGCCGCTCATCGTCCATCCGGGGACCGCCGTGTGCCACGTGGTGCTCCTTGTGCAGCGGCCGGTTAGCGGCTCTCGCCGCCGGCTTCGATGCCGCCGGCTGCTCCGTCGTCGTACGCTGCCGTGGCCGAACCCGCCGGGCGCTGTCCGCGCAGTTCGGGGTTCAGGCGGTGCAGGGCCGCCTGGTGCAGCAGGCCGTTGGTGGCCAGCGCATTGCCGCCGAACGGGCCGTCTTCGCCCTCCAGCGAGCTGAACCTGCCGCCGGCTTCGGTCACGATCGGGACCAGCGCGGCCATGTCGTAGAGGTTCAACTCGGGTTCGCAGGCGATGTCCACGGCGCCTTCGGCCACCAGGCAGTAGGACCAGAAATCGCCGTACGCGCGGGTGCGCCAGACCGATTCGGTCAGCTCGAGGAAGTCGTCCAGGTTCCCGCGTTCCTTCCAGCCGCTCAGGCTGGAGTAGGACATGGAGGCATCCTCCAGTCGGTCTACCGCGGAAACCTGCAGCCGGGTGGCCGCGGCCAGCGACCGCCCGGTATAGGCGCCGGTTCCCTTGGCTGCCCACCAGCGCTTGCCCAGCGCGGGAGCACTGACCAGACCCACGACCGGTTGCCCTTCGTCCACTAGGGCGATCAGAGTGGCCCAGACCGGCACGCCGCGGACAAAGTTCTTGGTGCCGTCAATCGGGTCGATGATCCAGCGGCGGGCGCCGTGGCCGCTGCTGCCGAATTCTTCGCCCAGCACCGCATCGCGCGGCCGGGACCGGGAGAGCTGCCCGCGGATGGCTTCTTCGGCCGCGCGATCCGCGTCGGTGACCGGCGTCAGATCCGGTTTTGTCTCCACCTTCAGGTCAAGGGCCTTGAAGCGGGCCATGGTCTGCGCGTCCACGGAGTCGGCCATCACATGGGCCAGGCGCAGATCGTCGTTGTAGGTTTGCGGAGCGTGGGTCATAGGTTTCAACTTATCGGTAAGTGCGGTGCGGACGCGGGAGGCAGCGCCCGCAACCGGACGCCGGGCCTAGACGGTGCCGAGCTCCTTGGCCTCCGGCCGTTCCTCGGCGCCGAGCAAACGGCGCAAGGACGCCAGCCTGGCTGGTCCGGCATCACCGGCACCGCCGGCAGCCACATAGGCGTCCAGTCCGCAGTCGACGGCTGCGGCGTCGTGCTTGCAGCCGCGCGCGCAGTCGGCCGTGCCGGGCTCCAGATCCGGGAAGGCCGACAGGATGCGGTCCGGATCCACGTGGGCCAAGCCGAAGGACCGGATGCCCGGAGTGTCGATGATCCAGGTGCCGGCCGGAGCGTCCAAAACTTTCAAAGCCAATGCCGACGACGAGGTGTGCCGGCCGCGCCCGGTGACGGCGTTGACGCCGCCGGTGGCCCGCTGGGCTCCGGTCAGCGCGTTGACCATGGTGGACTTGCCCACGCCCGAGTGGCCCAGGGTGACGGTGACCTTGCCGTCGAGGTAACTGCGCAGCTCTGCCACGGCCTCGGTATCCAGCCGGGCGGACAGGCCCTCGTCGGAGAGCGTATCCACGCCGGAAGCGTCCACGGCCGCCGTGCGGCTGACGATCACCGGGAGGTCCAGATGCTCGTAGTTGGAGAGCAGCTCGGCCGGATCCTTGAGGTCCGCTTTGGTGACGCACAGCAGCGGGCTGATCCCGGCGTCGTACGCCGCCACCAGCGCCCGGTCGATGAACCCGGTGCGAGGTTCGGGATTCGCTGAGGCCACCACAATGACGAGCTGATCCGCGTTCGCTACGACCACGCGCTCCACCGGGTCGGTGTCGTCCGCGCTGCGGCGCAGCAGGGTACGGCGTTCCTCCACCCGGACCAGCCGGGCGAGGCTGTCGGGTTCGCCGGAAACATCGCCGACCAGCGCCACGAAGTCTCCCGCCACCACCGGGGTGCGGCGCAACTCCCGGGCGCGGGCAGCGACGACGACGCGCTCGCCGTCGGTGTCTTCATCGACGACGGCGGTGTAGCGGCCACGGTCGACGGTCACGATCCGGCCGAGCTCGGCATCCTCGTGCGCGGGGCGGTCTTTGGTGCGCGGCCGCGTTCCGCGCTTGTTCGGGCGGATGCGCACATCCGATTCATCCCAGCTTCCAGTGCTACGCGCCACCGTCAGCCCTCGGTGGCCGAGGGCGCCGGTGCGGCAGCGTACATTTCCTGCCAGAGCTGCGGAAACTCCGGCATGGTCTTGGCCGTCGTCCCGATGTCCTCGACCTCCACACCGCGGACGGCCAGGCCGATGATGGCACCGGCGGTAGCCATGCGGTGGTCTTCGTAGGAGCGGAACAAGCCGCCGTGCAGCGGCCGGGGCCGGATCCGGAGTCCGTCGGCCGTCTCCTCTGCGTCGCCGCCCAAGCGGTTGATCTCGGCCACCAGGGCAGCCAGGCGGTCGGTTTCGTGGCCGCGCAGGTGGGCGATGCCGCTGAGGCGGGACTCGCCGTCGGCCAGCGCGCACAGGGCTGCCGCGGTGGGGGCCAGTTCGCTGGTATCGGCCAGGTCCGCGCCGGTGATCTTCTCGCCGCCGACCACGGTCAGCGTCCCGCCCTCCAGCGTGACCGTGGCGCCGAGCCGGGGCAGGATGTCCCGCCAGGCGTCGCCCACCTGGGTGGTGGAAGTGGGCCAGTTGGGCACCCTGATCCGCCCGCGGGTGGCCAAGGCGGCGGCCAGGAACGGTCCGGCGTTGGAGAGATCCTGCTCGATCCGGGTGTCGAAGGCGCGGATCGGGCCGGGGGAGACCACCCAGTGGTTCGGACGGGAATCGTCCACGCTCACGCCGAGGTCGCGCAGCAACTGCACCGTCATGGCGATGTGGTCCAGGCTCGGCACGCGCTCGCCGACGTGCTCCAGATGCAGGCCGTCGCGGAAGCGCGGACCCACCAGCAGCAGGGCGGAGACGAACTGCGAGGACGCGCTGGCATCGATCGCCAGATGGCCCCCGGGCACAGCGCCGGTCCCGGTGATGCGGAACGGGAGACTGCCGCGTCCGCCGTCGTCCACTGCCACGCCCAGTTGGCGCAGCGCGTCGATGGTGGGGGACATCGGCCGGCGCCGTGCCGCGGGGTCGCCGTCGAACTCCACGTCTCCGGTACAGAGCGCTGCCAGCGGCGGCACGAAGCGCATGACGGTGCCGGCCAGACCGCAATCGACACCGGCACCCCCAAGCGGATGCGCCGGATCAATCGGTTCCACCAGCAGGTCTGGGCCGAACCGGCCGTCCCCTTCCGCCTCAGTGATCCGCGCGCCCAGGGCACGAAGCGCTTCCACCATCAGGAAGGTGTCGCGTGAATGCAACGGGGCGCGCAGCCGGGACGGACCCTCGGCCAACGCAGCGAGCACCAAATAGCGGTTGGTCAGGGACTTTGAAGCAGGGATCTGGACCGTTGCGTCGATCGGCTTCTCTGCATAGGGAGCCGGCCAGCTGTTGGCAACCATGGGCATTGCGTTCAGGATCCCACCACATCCGAGGTGGCTTCCCGCACCGCACGTTCGGCCTTTTTCAGCTGGTTGCGGGCGTCTTTGCCCATCGATGTCGCGTTGCGCCGCGCTCCCTTGCTGATGGAACGGACGTTGCGCCGTGCATCCGCCGCGAAGTGCTCGGCACGCCAGGCCAGGCCGGGCCGTCCGGCGGTGTCAACGGCTGCCAGCATGACCGCTCCGATCAGCGACAGGTTCTTCAAAAGCCGGTTCCGACGCACTCGTCTGGCTTCCGGTGTGGCGGAATCAGCCACCCGGTATTCCACCATCGTGTTGACGGCGGTGGTGCCGGCCAGCAGGGCCGCAGCAAGGCGGGAGAACCTGCCCATGCCCAGCAGGACGCCTGCCCCCACCTGGGCTGCGCCGATGACTCGGGCAATCGTCTTCTCTTGCCCGACCAACGCTCCTGCCGCGGGAAGGACGGATTTTGTCTGCTGAACCAGCGGCCGCAGGGACACGGCCGCTTCCTCAGCGTGGCGCAAACGGTCAAAGCCGGTGGCTACGAAGCTGGTGGCCAGCAGGGGACGGGCGGCAAGGCGGACGATTGACATGGAAGCCTCCTGGGCGTCGGCGTGCGTCGAAGGAATCTGTACCCTTCCCATCGGCCGGACCGCGGGAAGGCGGCACTGGACACTAGTCTGGCACTTTTGTTGGCACTGCACACCTTGCACGACGGTTTGGCATCGTCGGCGGGGAATAGCCGGGCGGCATCGGACGTTACGTCTGGCGAGGAATGCCGGTGCATTGTCTCCGGTCTAGGACGTGTCGGAACGAAGGGAATACCTGTGACTACAGCGCTTGCCGAACCGGCCCTTGCAGGGCCGGTAGACGGCGCAGCATCGGCCCAGGGGTTCGTGAAGCTCAGCGTAGACTGGGAGCCAATGACGACTGAGAATTCGGACGCCACCGAGAACCGCAGCAACCCCGGAACAACGGGGCAGCCGGATGAGGTTGACGTCCAGACGGAAACTGCCGACCAGCGCCGTGCCCGCTTTGAACGCGACGCCATGCAGTATGTGGACCAGCTCTACTCGGCCGCGATGCGGATGGCACGCAACCCCAGCGATGCCGAGGACTTGGTGCAGGAGGCCTACGCCAAGGCGTTTTCGGCGTTTCATCAGTACAAGCCGGGGACCAACCTCAAGGCCTGGCTGTACCGGATCCTGACGAACACTTACATCAACCTCTACCGGAAGCGCCAGCGCGAACCGCAGCAGTCCAACACGGACCAGGTAGAGGACTGGCAGATGTTCCAAGCCGCCTCCCACACTTCCTCAGGACTGCGGTCTGCGGAAGCGGAAGCCTTGGACCACCTGCCGGACTCTGATGTGAAGGACGCCCTCCAAGCCATCCCGGAGGAATTCCGGCTGGCTGTTTACTTCTCTGATGTAGAGGGCTTCGCGTACAAGGAAATATCGGAAATCATGAACACCCCCATCGGTACCGTGATGTCCCGCCTGCACCGGGGACGCAAGCTGTTGCGCGAGCTGCTTGCGGACTATGCGCACGAACGCGGCATGGGCGGTACCAAGGACAGGAAAAACGCCGCAGCGACGGTGGGGACACAACAGGAGAACGTCAAATGAGCGACTGCCACGGACTGGGCGACTGCGAAGACGACCGGATGCAACGGATCTACGAGTACGTTGACGGCGCACTCTCCCGCGACGACCTCGCGGAGATTAAGGCGCATCTGGACAGCTGCCAAGAGTGCGCCGAAGAACACAATTTGGAGTGCCTGATCCGTTCGGTGGTGAAGCGCTCCTGCCAGGAGGCCGCACCGCAGACCCTCAAGGAACGTATCTTGGACAAGATCGGCCACATCAGGGAATCAGACACCGTATAGGTTTGGGGCTGGCCCGCCTCCCGGGCTCGGGCCGCCTGCAGCACACAACAGAAGAACCCCCGCCGTCCCATCGGGCGCGGGGGTTCTTCCGTCAGCAGCATCAGCCGCGCGGGCTGGTGCCCAACCGCTTAGGTGTTGGGGCGCTTGCTGTGGTTTGCGCCGCCGCGCTTACGGTCACGACGCTTGCGTGCACGCTTGCTCATGGCTGCCTCCTTTGCTGGATGAAAAAGAACTGCGCACCAGTCTTTCATATGCCCGGGCCTGCTCCTAACTGAAGGAGCTCCACGCCAGTAGTCAGCGCAGCGCAGCAGTGATGGATGCCTTGGCCTGGTCCAGCACTGTCCGGATGGTCTGCACCGCGACTTCGTCTACCGTTCCGGTGGCGCTGCGCCGGCGCAAGCGCACCCGGACGTCGTCGCGGAAGTCGTTGATCAGGTGCTCCAGTTCCTTCACGGTCCGAAGCCCGGCGGCGTCGGCTGCCCGCGGAGATGTCCTGGCTTTACTGCGGGCGGCCTCGGCCGAGGCGGCAAGATCCGCCCGCAGCCCCTTCATGGAGCTGCGCAGCTCGTCCCGCAACCCATCGGCGAGACGCCGCACGGACGCGGAGATATCAGCTTCGACGTCGGCCAGCTCGTCCTGGCGGGCGGCCAGTTCCCGCCGTCCGGCATCGGTGATGCTGTAGACCGTGCGCCGTCCATCCGAGGCAGTGGAAACCAGCCCCTCCTCCTCAAGTTTGGCCAGCCGGGGATAGACGGTGCCCGCGCTGGGGGAGTAGGTGCCGCCGAACCGGTCGCTGAGGGCGCGGATGATGTCATAACCGTGCTTGTCTCCTTCTGCCAGCAAGGCGAGCAGATAGAGCCGCAGGGCGCCGTGGGCGAATACGGGAGGCATCAGTTCACCTGGCTTCCGGCCGTGTCCCGGTGGAAAACCGCCAGGGTGCCCGAGACCGTGGTGGACCGGACGGTGAGCCCGCGGCCTTCGGGACCTATCCGGGTTTTCACTTTCTCCGAGAAGCCGAAGAACTTCTGGTCGTTGACGGTGATGCTGCCCGTCGCCGAAGAAGCAGCGACGTCCACGCCGTATTGTTCGGGCACCCGTACGGTGACGTTGCCGGAAACGGAATTGACGGCCAGGTCCTGGGGCGCCCCCTCCAGGTCGAAGCTCAGGTCGCCGCTGACCGTGCTGGCCCGGACATGGTCCAGTTCGCCGGAAGCCGTGACCTCGCCGGAGACGCTCTTCACCGCCAACGTGCCGCCGTGGTGACGGACGATAATCTCGCCGCTGACCGTATTGACGGTGAGTACACCGGTAGTTTCGTCTGCCATCATGGACCCGGAGACAGTGCTCAATTCCGCTTTGGCGGCCATACCGGATACCAGGCCGTCCCCGCTGACGGTGGAGGCCTTGACGGGAACGTCCCGTGGCAGCGCGATGCTGATCACGGCCTCCTCCCGGTAGCCGGAGACTGCCAGATTGACCTGCCGTGCCAAGAACCCCAAAGGGCCCTCGCCGCCCTTGTTGTGGCTAATTTCCAGCGTGCCGCCGCGCAGGGTCATTTCCAGCGGCGCGCCGATGACTTCGGAAACCTCCACCCTGACGGTCGGCTCGTCGTGCACGATGATGTCCAGCCGCCCTTTGACGATGGAGGCCTTGAGCATGCGGACCTCGTCAACGTCGATGGTCTGTGGACCGTCGATGCTCCACGTTTCGTTCATGGCTTGTCCTGCCTGTGGCGATACACCGCTCCCAACGCGATATATCTCGTCATGAAGGACACGATATATCGCGTCCCACCCACTGGCAAGGGTCTGCCGCCCCTAGAGACAAGAACGGCGGGACCGGTACATGACCGGTCCCGCCGCCTGGGCGATGAAGGCGCCCCAGCCGTCCGGCGGGAGCAAACCGCTAAAACGGCTCGGGCAGGTCCAACCACGGATACCAGCCCCGATGCAGGACCAGCCAGGCGAGCAGACCGTAGCCCGCTTGGCCGGGGGCTCCGCCGTTACTGGCCAAATCGGTGCGCCACTGCTCGTGATTGAGCAATGGCGTGAAGGTGTCCACGAAGACGTGTTTGCGGCGCGTGGTGACGTCGCCGAAGGCGGTCGACAGCTCGGCCAGCTGGGCATTGCGCTGGGCATCCAGTCCAGGCGGCGGACCCACAACGAAGACCTTGACGCTGAGCTGTGCCGCGCCGTCGAGGATGTTCGCCAGGTTCAGGCGGCTGCGGGCCGTGGACAGGCCAAGCTCGAGGTCG
This sequence comes from Arthrobacter sp. Dra40, assembly GCF_059091905.1. Taxonomy (NCBI): domain Bacteria; kingdom Bacillati; phylum Actinomycetota; class Actinomycetes; order Micrococcales; family Micrococcaceae; genus Arthrobacter; species Arthrobacter sp. Dra40. The sequence goes on along the minus strand of NZ_JBNHHB010000007.1, from coordinate 62,941 downwards.
CGGCCGGACAGACCGATGATGAGCCGGTTTTCGAAGCCGTCATCAAATCGCCGGCCGGCTTCTTGAAGCCAGCGGCCGGCCAGCTCCTCCGTACCTTCGTTCGGCGATGCCAGAACGAAGGATTCCAAGGTGGCTGGATCAGGGTTGGTCCGGGCCAAGGTTCGGCCCAACCAACCGAGGGCGCGCGGGTCTCCCACGCCGGCCAGCAGCTGTTCACCCACTGCGGCGATCCTGATTCTGCGTTGCTCCACGAGTAGCTTTCTGGTTCGACGGGTTGGAGACGGTGCTTAAAAGAAAGTGGGCGGGGCGCCCTGTGGCCCCCGCCCACTATCCTACTTACCGGCGTTCAAAGGCCTTCTTGACCAGAACGTCCTGTTCCACAGCGTGGCGCTTGGCCGAGCCGGTGGAGGTCGCGGCGGAGGCCGGACGGGAAACCAGTCGCAGCGGCTTATCGAGGGCCTCCGGCAGGTACAGACCCATGAACGGCCACGGGCCCTGGTTGGCGGGCTCGTCCTGCGCCCAGACCACGTCGGCGTTCGGGTACTTCGCCAGCTCGGCCTTGATCTCCTCGACCGGCAGCGGGTACAGCTGCTCCACCCGGATGAGCGCGGTCTTGGTGTCCGAGTTCTTCTGGCGAGCGGCCAGCAGATCGTAGTAAAGCCGGCCGGAGACCAGCACCACGCGCTCCACGTCATTGCCGCTGAGGTCCTGGACGTCGCCGATGACCGGCTGGAACGTTCCGGTGGTGAAGTCCTCCACCTGGGCGGCAGCGGCCTTCAACCGCAGCAACTGCTTCGGCGTGAAGATGATCAGCGGCTTGCGGGGCCGGCTGTAGGCCTGGCGGCGCAGCAGGTGGAAGTGCGAGGCCGGGGTGGTCGGGTTGGCCACGATCATGTTGTCCTCGGCGCACATCTGCAGGAAGCGCTCGATCCGGGCCGACGAGTGGTCCGGGCCCTGACCTTCGTAGCCATGCGGCAGCATCAGCACCAGCGAGGACCGCTGGCCCCACTTCTGCTCGGCCGACGAGAGGAACTCGTCGATGATGGTCTGGGCGCCGTTGACGAAGTCGCCGAACTGCGCCTCCCAGAGCACCAGCGCATCAGGGCGCTCCACCGAGTAGCCGTATTCGAAGCCCATGGCCGCGTATTCGGACAGCAGCGAGTCGTAGATCCACAGCTTGGCCTGATCGTCCGACAGGTTGCTCAGGGGGGCCCATTCTTCGCCGCTCACGCGGTCGTGGAAGACGGCGTGGCGCTGCACGAAGGTACCGCGGCGGGAGTCCTGGCCAGCCAGGCGCACCGGGACACCCTCCATCAGCAGCGAGCCGAACGCAGCCAGCTCGCCAAAGCCCCAGTCGATATTGCCCTCGCGGGACATCTGCTCGCGGCGCTCCAGCAGGGCTTTCAGCTTCGGGTGGACGGTGAAGTCTTCCGGAATTTCCACATGCGCCTTGCCGATCTTGGCCAGCGTCTCTGCGGAGATGGCGGTGCCGGACGGCACGTTGGCCAAGTCCTCGGCCTGCTGCGAGAGCGGGCGCTCCAGGTCGGACACGGCCGCGGAGTCCTTGGTGATGATCGGCATCGGCGAGGTCTGCGCGGCATGGGTTTCGGCGAAGACGCGCTCCAGCCGTTCCTGATAGTCGCGCAGCGCCTGATCCGCCTCGTCCTGCGTGATGTCGCCGCGGCCCACCAGGGCCTCGGTGTACAGCTTGCGGGTGGAGCGCTTGGCTTCGATCAGGTTGTACATCATCGGCTGCGTCATCGAGGGGTCGTCGCCCTCGTTGTGCCCGCGTCGGCGGTAGCAGACCATGTCGATGACGACGTCCTTGTGGAAGCGCTGGCGGTACTCGTAGGCCATCTGGCCCACGCGGACCACGGCTTCCGGGTCATCGCCGTTCACGTGGAAGACCGGAGCCTGGATCATCTTGGCCACGTCGGTGGAGTACACCGAGGACCGCGAGGACTGCGGCGAGGTGGTGAAACCGACCTGGTTGTTGACCACAATGTGCACGGTTCCGCCGGTGCGGTAGCCGCGCAGCTGGGAGAGGTTCAAGGTTTCCGCCACCACGCCCTGGCCCGCGAAGGCCGCGTCGCCATGGATCATGACCGGCAGCACCGGGAACTCGTCGCCCCGGTCCAGACGGTCCTGCTTGGCGCGGACGATGCCTTCCAGCACCGGGTCGACGGCCTCCAGGTGGGAGGGGTTGGCGGCAAGGTAGACCTTGGTCTCGTTGCCGTTGTCGGAGGTGAATTTTCCTTCGGTGCCCAGGTGGTACTTCACGTCACCGGAGCCCTGGACGCTGCGTGGGTCCTGAGTGCCCTCGAACTCGCGGAACACCTGTGCGTAGGTCTTGCCGGCGATGTTCGTCAGCACGTTCAGCCGGCCGCGGTGGGCCATACCGATGGCGACTTCATCCAGACCATCGTCGGCGGCGTCGGAAATCACTGCATCCAGCAGCGGAATCAGGGATTCGCCGCCCTCCAGCGAGAAGCGCTTCTGGCCCACGAACTTGGTCTGCAGGAAGGTCTCGAACGCCTCGGCGGCGTTCAGCTTGCCCAGGACGCGCAGCTGCTCTTCGCGGCTGGGCTTGGCGTAGGGGCGCTCCAGTTCGTTCTGGAACCACTCGCGTTCGGCCGGATCCTGGATGTGCATGTACTCGATGCCGGTGGTGCGGCAGTAGGCATCGCGGAGCACGCCGAGGATGTCGCGCAGCTTCAGGCGGTCGGCGCCGCCGAATCCGCCGGTGACCCACTCCCGGTCCAGATCCCACAGGGTCAGCCCGTAGGTGTTGATATCCAGGTCCGGGTGCTTGCGCTGGACGTATTCCAGCGGGTTGGTGTCCGCCATTAGGTGGCCGCGGACGCGGTAGGCGTGCACCAGTTGCTGGATGCGGGCCACCTTATTGACCTGCAGGTCAACGTCCACCTGGTTGTCCGGGCGCCAGCGGACCGGCTCGTAGGGGATGCGCAGCGCTTCGAAGATCTCGTCGTAGAAGCCCTGCTCGCCCAGCAGCAGCGATTCGATCAGGCGCAGGAACTCGCCCGAGCCGGCGCCCTGGATCACGCGGTGGTCGTAGGTGGACGTCAGCGTGATGATTTTGCCGACGCCCTGGGCGGCGATGGTCTTTTCGCTGGCACCGCGGAATTCGGCCGGGTACTCGAGGGCACCGACGCCCACGATGGTGGCCTGGCCCTTGGACAGCCTGGGCACGGAGTGCACGGTCCCGATGCCGCCCGGGTTGGTCAGCGAGACGGTGGTGCCGGCGTAGTCGTCGGCGGTCAGCTTGCCGGCGCGGGCCCGTTTGATCAGGTCCTCGTAGGTATGCCAGAACTCGGAGAAGTTCATAGTCTCGGCGCGCTTGATGTTCGGCACCACCAGCAGGCGGCTGCCGTCAGGCTTGGGCATGTCGATGGCGATGCCGAAATTCACGTGGGCCGGCTGGACCGCCGCCGGCTTGCCGTCGATCTCGTCATAGTGGACGTTCTGGCTGGGGAACTGGCCCAGCGCCTTGACCACGGCGTAGCCGATCAGGTGGGTGAAGGAGACCTTGCCGCCACGGGCGCGGGCCAAGTTGGAGTTGATCACCACGCGGTTGTCGATCAGCAGCTTGGCCGGAACCGCGCGCACCGTCGTCGCGGTGGGCACGCTGAGGCTGGCGTCCATGTTGGTGGCGATGGCCTTGGCCGGGCCGCGGAGCACGGAAACGGTGTCTTCTTCGGCGACTGCGCTGGGCGCTGATTTGGGCAGCTGGGCCGGGATCGGCGCAGGCTTCGGCTCTGCCTTCGCGGCGGGCTTGGCCGGGGCAGCGGCCGTGTCGGTGGAGGTGTTCGGTGCCGGTTTGGTGTCGGCGGGAATCGGCTTGGTTCCTGCCCGATCGATGGCAGTGCTCTCACCCGAGGCCTTGGGCGTGTCCTTCACCGGAGCGGGGCGGGACGGGGACTGGACCGAGGTGGGGGCGGACGAAGCAGCAGCGGTGTCGTCCAAGCTGCCGGCGCCATTGGCCGCCTCGAAGATGCTCCACCATTTCTTGTCCACGGAATTTTTGTCTTGGAGGTACTGCTCGTAGATTTCGTCGACGAGCCATTCGTTACCGCCAAATTCCTCGGGTAGACGAAGGTTGGGATGCTCTGGCACTTGTAATACGCCTCTTCCGTGAGTTGCCGCTTGCCCTGCAGATCACGCGCTTCTCTGGCTGCCTTCCGGACCTGCCGGTTAGCAGCGGAATTGCGAGTGCGCGTCTGGCGCGCACTAGATCTGGACCAGTAGCCAGTCTAGTGACACTTTCGCAACGCAGGCTAATCTTTACCGCCCGTGCCCCCGAACATCGCCCCGATTCGTTCCCGGCACCGGTGCCTCTAGACTTTGCGGGGGAGCCTGGCCGGTCCACCGCGGTGCTTCCGCAGGCTCCCGGGCACCTTACGGTTCCCGCACCACCTGCACCTGCCGTTCCGCCGGTCTGCACCGCGACGAGGAAAGCGAGCATCCATGCGCCTGATCAACCAGCCGATGACCGACCTGACGTATTCGGACGTCTTTTTGGTGCCTTCGCGCTCGGACGTCACCTCCAGGCTGGACGTGGACTTGTCCGCCGGCGACGGCACGGGCAGCACGATTCCGCTGGTGGCGGCGAACATGACCGCCGTGAGCGGACGCCGCATGGCGGAGACGATGGCGCGCCGCGGCGGGCTTGCCGTGCTGCCACAGGATGTGCCGCTCGAAGTGCTCGCGGAGGTCGCGGGCTGGATCAAGGACCGCCACACTGTCTTCGAAACACCGTTGAAACTGACCGCCGACAGCACCGTCATTGACGCCCTGCACCTGATGGACAAGCGGTCGCACGGCGCCGTGGCGGTGGTGGACGAGGCGGGCAAGTGTGTGGGCGTGGTGCGCGCCGAGGACTGCGAAGGTGTGGACCGCTACGCCTCGCTCGAATCGGTGATGGCGGCCCACCCGCTGCTGCTGGAGGCTTCCATGTTCGACGCCGGGGCGGGCACCTCGCTGCGCCAGGCCTTCGATTTGTTCGACTCGGCGTCGGCGAACTTCGCACCGGTGGTGGACGACGACGGCGTGCTGCTGGGCGCGCTGACCCGTGCGGGCGCGCTCCGGTCCACCATCTACACCCCCACGCTGGACCCGCAGGGCAGACTGCGGGTAGCGGCCGCCGTCGGAATCAATGGCGACGTGAAGGGCAAGACCGAGGCACTTCTGGAGGCGGGCGTGGATGTGCTGGTGGTGGATACCGCGCACGGGCACCAGCGCAAAATGTTCGATGCGCTGGACGCCGTGCGCAGCCTGGATCCGCAGGTTCCCGTGGTGGCCGGCAACGTGGTCAGCGCGGAAGGGGTTCGCGACCTGGTGGAAGCCGGCGCGGACATCGTCAAGGTCGGTGTGGGACCGGGTGCCATGTGCACCACCCGGATGATGACCGCCGTGGGCCGTCCGCAGTTCTCGGCCGTGCAGGAATGTTCGGAGGCCGCGCGCGAGCTCGGCGCGCATGTGTGGGCCGACGGCGGGGTCCGCTATCCGCGGGACGTGGCTCTGGCGCTGGCGGCCGGTGCCAGCCAGGTGATGATCGGCTCCTGGTTCGCCGGGACGCACGAGAGTCCGGGGGATCTGCTCACGGACAGCAGCGGCCGGAAATACAAGGAGAGCTTCGGCATGGCCTCTGCCCGTGCCGTACAGAACCGTAACCGGCGCGAGGACGCGTTCGAGCGGGCGCGCAAGGCTCTCTTCGAGGAGGGCATTTCGTCCTCGAAGATGTACCTTGATCCGCTGCGCCCAGGGGTCGAGGACCTGCTGGACGAGATCACCGCCGGCCTGCGCAGCTCGCTGACCTACGCCGGTGCGCAGAACCTGGTGCAGTTCCGCGAGCAGGCCATTGTGGGCGTGCAGTCGGCCGCCGGCTATGAAGAGGGCCGCCCGGTTCCGCAGAGCTGGTAGCGGGTACCGGCAGGCCGCGACGGCGGTCCGCCTGCTAGGCTTGTGCGCATAATGGACAGCTATTCTAGGAGCCGGTCCGTGACGCGCCCCGCAGGGCAGGCAGCATGCCGCACCGCGGGAGCACAGGCAGCCCAAGCGGCTGCCCCGTGCGAGGCGTCACCCAGCACCGGCAAATCCCGTGCACGTGCCCATCACACACTTGCCGCCAACGCGGCCGGTCAGGAGCCTTCTAGTCCGGGCTCGGATGACCACCTTCCATCTGCCCGCCTGATCTGCAGGACGGTGGCGCGCTAAATGGAATGGATCCAAATCGCCGCCGGCATGTTGCTGATCCTCGGCACCGGGTTCTTCGTCGCGGTTGAATTCGCCCTGGTGGCCCTTGACCAGCCCACCGTGCAGCGCGCCATCGACAAGGGCGACCGCGGCGCAGTCCCGCTGATGAAATGCCTGAAGTCCCTCTCTACACAGCTCTCCAGCTGCCAGCTCGGCATTACCTTGACCACGCTGCTGACCGGTTTCTTGATGGAACCGGCCATCAGCAGCTTGCTGCGGCCGCCGCTGGCGGCGCTGGGTCTGGCCGAGGCAGTCATTCAGCCCATCGGCGCCGTGATCGCCATGGTGATCGCCACCCTGCTCTCCATGTTGCTGGGCGAACTGGTGCCGAAGAACGCTTCCATCGCCCTGCCGATGGCAGTGGGCAAGCTGGTGGCACGGCCCCAACTGATCTTCACCGCCGTCTTCAAGCCGTTCGTACTGATGCTCAACGGCTTCGCCAACAAGGTGCTCCACCTGTTCGGGCTGGAAGCCAAGGAAGAGCTCTCCGGAGCCCGGACTCCCTCCGAGCTGGCGTCGCTGGTGCGCCGTTCCGCCGAAATGGGCACGTTGGATGCCGGGACCGCGAACTTCCTGGCCAAGACGCTGTCCTTCTCCGGCCGGACTGCGGCCGATGTGATGACGCCGCGGATCCGCGTCGAGTTCATCGATGCGGACCAGACCGTGGCCGACCTGATCGCCGCTGCCCGCCGTACCGGATTCTCCCGGTTCCCGGTGCTCGGCGATTCGCCCGACGACGTCCGCGGCGTCGCGCACATCAAGAAGGCCATCGGCGTCCCGCGCAAGAAGCGTGCGGCCCTGCCCGCGGCCACCATCATGACCGACGTGCTGCGGGTGCCGGAGACGGTGCACCTGGATTCGCTGCTCTCCGAACTGCGTGCCGCGAACCTGCAGTTCGCCGTCGTCCTCGACGAATACGGCGGAACCGCGGGGGTGGTCACGCTGGAGGACCTGGTGGAGGAAATCGTCGGCGAGGTCGCCGACGAACACGACCGGGTGAAGCCCGGAGTGCTGCAGAGCGCCGCTGGCAACTGGTATTTCCCCGGCCTGATGCGCCCGGATGAGGTCACCGAGCAGATCCCGCAGCTGACCGTGCCCGACGAGGCCAGCTACGAAACGGTGGGCGGCTTCATCATGGCCGAGCTGGGCCGGATTGCCGTGGTCGGCGATACGGTTCCGGTGGACGGCGGTACCCTGGAGGTCGAGCGGCTGGACGGACGGCGGGTGGACCGCGTGCGCTTCATCCCCGATCCGGCAACCGGTGCGGGACTGCCCAATGCCGGCAAGGCGGGTGAGCTCTGATGGCGGCGATGGGTATTTTCTGGTTGGTCGTGTTGCTGATCGGCAACGCTTTCTTCGTCGGCGCGGAGTTCGCCGTCATGTCCGCCCGACGCAGCCAGATCGAGCCTCTGGCCGAAGCCGGCTCCAAGCGTGCCAAGACCACCCTGTGGGCCATGGAGCATGTCTCCCTGATGCTGGCCTGTGCCCAGCTGGGCATCACCGTGTGTTCGCTGCTGATTCTGAACGTGGCCGAACCGGCGATCAAGGAACTGCTGCTGCTGCCGCTGGAGGGGTGGCTGGGCGTTCCGCATGAGGTCTCCTATGGGATTTCCTTCGCCGTGGCGCTGCTGGTGGTGACCTTCCTGCACGTGACCTTTGGCGAAATGGTGCCGAAGAACATCTCCGTCTCCGTGGCGGACAAGGCCGCGTTGCTGCTCGCCCCGCCGCTGGTGGCCGTGTCCAAGGTGGTGCGGCCGGTGATCGCCACGCTGAACTGGTCGGCTAACCACATCCTCCGGGCGGTGCGGATTCAACCGAAGGACGAGGTGACCTCCACCTTCACGCTGGAGGAGGTCCAGTCGATCGTGCAGGAGTCCACCAAGCACGGACTGGTGGACGACGACGCCGGACTGATCTCCAGTTCGCTGGAGTTCTCGGCCGTCACGGCGGCCACCGTGATGGTGCCCCTTGACCAGCTGGTGACCATCGGCGTCGACACCACGCCGGAGCAGTTCGAGCGGGTGGTGGGCCGCACCGGGTTCTCCCGGTTTGCGGTGGCCGACGCCGACGACAACCTCACCGGGTACCTGCACCTGAAGGACGTCATGACCATCCCGGAGGACCGGTTCAATAAGACCATTCCGCTGACCAAGGTCCGCACGCTGGCCAATCTGGCGCTGGATGAGGAAATCGAGGATGCGCTGGGCGTCATGCAGCGGACCGGGTCGCACCTGGCCCGCGTGCTGGGCACCGACGGCAGCACCCACGGCGTGCTGTTCCTCGAGGACGTGATCGAAGTGCTGGTGGGCGAGATCCGCGACGAGACCCAGGCCCAGGGCCTCCGCCGGACCGGCGAATAATCCGCCCCGAGGGCGCGGAACTGCTGCGGCGGTTCCGCGCCCTCGGTGCGCGGTAATGCGAACGGTTCGCAATGCGCTAAGCTGGAAATGCTTATTGTTATTGATTCTCATCTGTGAGTAGAACCGAGGTCGCCCGTGAGGCTCTCCCGTACCACCCCCGTCTGCGCAGGCCTGGCCGTGACCGCACTGCTGCTGTCCGGCTGCGCGGCTGCCGGGGGCGCGGACGAAGCGGACGGCACCGTGAGCGTAGTAGCCTCCACCAACGTCTACGGAGACCTGGCCCGCAGCATCGGCGGCGACCAGGTTGAGGTCACGTCGATCATCGACCGGATGGCCCAGGACCCGCACTCCTATGAGGCAACGGCCCGCGACAAACTGGCGGTGTCCCAGGCCGACCTCGTGCTGGAAAACGGCGGCGGCTACGACACGTTCATGCACACCCTCGCCGACGATACCGGCGTCGACCATAACAACATCATCACCGCGGTGGAGCTGTCGCCGCTGCCCGGCGCGGAAGGCGAGGCCGCGCACGCTCCTGCGGCCACAGGCGCCGACGACGGCGGCGCGAACCACGCGGGGGAGGGCGCCGACCACGCGGACCACGGCCATGCGGAGCACAGCCACGGCGGCTTCAATGAACACGTCTGGTACGACCTCGCCACCATGGCCAAGGTAGCCGATGCCGTTGCCGGGAAGCTGTCCGCGCTGGACCCGGAACAGGCCGACACCTTCAAGGCCAATGCCGGGCGGTTCCAAGCCGGGCTGGACAAGCTGCAGGCCGAGGTGGACGGACTGGCCGCAGCCGCCGACGGGGAAGCAGTGGCGGCCACCGATCCGGTGCCGCTGCACCTGTTCGACGCCCTGGGACTGGAGAACAGGACCCCCGACGACTTCATGGAGGCCGCAGAGGAAGGCAGCGATGCATCCCCGCAGGCCCTGAAAGCAGCCGAAGACCTGGTCACCGGCGGGTCGGTCCGGTTCGTCGCCTACAACGAACAGACCGAGGGACCGCAGACACAGCGCCTCCGCCTGTTGGCGGAGAAGGCGGGCATCGCCGTTGTCGATTTCACCGAAACCCTGCCGGAAGGCCAGGACTACCTCGGCTGGATGAGGGCGAACCTCCACGCCGTGGAGAAGGCGCTGCGCGGATGAGCGGGGTTACAACCGCCGCCGTCCGCCTGGAGGGTGCATCGCTGTCCTTCGGCCGGCGGGTGCTGTGGCACGACCTGGATTTGACCATCAGGCCGGGGGAGTTCTTCGCGGTGCTGGGTCCGAACGGCTCCGGGAAGACCAGCTTCCTGCGCGTGTTGCTGGGCCTGCAGCCGCTGAGCCACGGCACGGCCGAAATCAATGGGCGGCCGCTGGAACGCGGCAGCCGGGACATCGGCTACATCCCGCAGCAGAAGACCTTCGCCCCGGAGACACCGCTGCGAGCCCGCGATCTGGTGGGCCTGGGCCTGGATGGTCACCGGTGGGGCATCCGGCTGAACGCGCGGAAACATCGCCGGCGGGTGGACGAACTGCTGGAGATGGTCGGCGCCGAAGGCTACGCGGAAGCCCCGGTCGGGCAGCTTTCCGGCGGCGAACAACAGCGGCTGCGGGCGGCCCAGGCACTGGCTTCCGACCCCAAAGTCCTGCTCTGCGACGAGCCGTTGCTTTCCCTCGACCTGCACCACCAACAGGCCGTCAGCGCAATGATCAACCGGCAATGCCATGACAAGAACAGCGCCGTGGTGTTCGTGACGCATGAAATCAATCCCATCATCGACTACGTGGACCGGGTGTTGTACCTGGCCGGCGGGCAGTTCCGCGTGGGCACGCCGGAGGAAGTGATGACCACCGAGGTGCTGTCGCGGATGTACAACAGCCACGTGGAAGTCATCCACAACCAGGGCCGCATCATTGTGGTGGGCCTGCCGGACGCCACCACGCACCAGCACGGCGGGGGGGAGTAGCCATGGACCCCTCGGAGCTGCTGAACGCGGTCTTCAATTTCAGCGACTACGGCGAGTTGCTGCCGCTGGTGCGCAACTCGCTGATCGCCGGCGCCGTCCTGGGCCTGGTCGGCGGCCTGATCGGTGTGTTCGTGATGATGCGGGACCTGGCGTTTGCCGTGCACGGTATCGCCGAACTGTCCTTCGCCGGGGCGGCCTTCGCCCTGCTGATCGGCGCCAACGTGGTGTTCGGGTCGCTGGTGGGCTCGGTGATTGCGGCCGTCGTCCTGGGCATGCTGGGCATGCGCGCCCGGGACCGGAATTCGATCACCGGTGTGATCATGTCCTTCGGGCTGGGCCTGGGCATCCTGTTCCTTTCGCTCTACGAGGGCCGCTCGGCGAACAAGTTCGGCCTGCTGACCGGGCAGATTGTGTCCGTGGACACCGTGCAACTGAACCTGCTGGCCGCGGGATCGGCGGTAGTCATCCTGGGGCTGCTGGCCATCTGGCGTCCGCTGACCTTTGCCAGCGCCGATCCGGACTTGGCCGAGGCCCGCGGCGTACCCGTCGGTGCGCTGGCGATCGTTTTCATGTTCCTGCTGGGACTGGCCGTGGCGCTGTCCATCCAGGTGGTCGGTGCCCTGTTGGTGCTGTCGCTGGTGATTACCCCGGCGGCCGCCGCGCTCCGGGTCAGCAGTTCGCCGCGGGTGGTAGTGCTGCTGAGCGTGGTGTTCGCCATGACGGCAACCCTGGGCGGAATCCTGCTGGCTCTGGGCGGCAGCCTGCCGATCAGTCCCTACGTGACCACGATTTCGTTCCTGATCTACGTGGTGTGCCGGCTGGCCGGCGCCCGGCGGCAGCGCCGCGGCAGGGTGGGGCGGCGCACTGTGGCCGCGGTGAAGGTCAGCGCCGGCTAACGCAGGGCTACTGGGCGCCGGGCTACTGAACGGCGGGTTGCTGGGCTGCGGGGTTACTGGCCAACGGCGTCGCCGGGCGCGGCGCTGCATTCCGGGCACAGCCCGTACATTTCCACCGTGTGCGCCACCTGTGTAAAGCCGTGCTCCCGTGCCATCCGCGCCGCCCATTGTTCCACCGCCGGAGCCTCGATCTCCACGGTCTTGCCGCAGTTCCGGCAGAGCAGGTGATGGTGGTGGTGCTCGACCGCGCAGCGCCGGTAGACGGCTTCACCCTCGCCGTTGCGCATCACGTCCAGCTGGCCGTCGTCGGCCATGGACTGCAGGATCCGGTAGGTGGTGGCCAGGGAGACCGGCTCACCGCGCTCCTGCAACAACCGGTGCAGTTCCTGGGTGCTGACGAAGTCCTCCAGGCTGTCCAAGGCGGTGGCCACGGCTACCCGCTGGCGGGTCACTCGCTGCTCCGGACCGCGGCGCTGCGCCTGCGGTTTGGCTGACGGGACGGACATGTCCGCTTCGGCTCCTTGCTGCTGGTTCTGGACGCCCGTGGGCTTTTTCCAGCCTACCAGCAGCCCTGATTGGCAGGGCCTGCGGGCCGCCATACCGCCTTCCGCCCGGCGCGGTTAGGGTTGGTGCCATGCAGCTGACAAAATTCACCCATTCCTGCGTCCGGCTCGAAGAGAACGGGCACGTCCTGGCGATCGACCCCGGCAATTTCTCCGAGGTGGAGCAGGCCCTCGACGGAGCCTCCACCGTCCTGGTGACCCACGAGCACGCGGACCACCTCGACCGGGACCGGGTGCTCGGCCTGCTCGCGGAGGCGGACGGAATGGATCTGTATGCTCCGGCCTCGCTAGCGGCCGATCTCCGAGCGCTCGCCCCGGAGACGTCGGCGCGGATCCACGCGGCCGAGCCGGAGACTGAGTTCGAGGTGCCAGGGTTCCGCATCCGCACCTTCGGCGGCCAGCATGCGTTGATCCATCCGCACATCCCGGTGGTGGCCAACATCGGCTACGTCATTAACGACAACCTGTACCACCCGGGGGATTCGTTCATCGTGCCGCACGGGCTGATGGTGAAGAACGTGCTGGTGCCCATCCACGCTCCCTGGTCGAAGACGGCCGAGGTGATCGACTTCGTCACCGCCATGCGCGCCGAGCATGCCTACCCGATCCACGACGCCGGGCTCAGCGACCGCGGCCTGCCGCTGGTGGAAAAGCACGTGACGCTGTTCGGCGGCTACTACGGTACCGGCTACCAGCACCTGTCGCCGGGGGAGAGCGTGGACTTGGCCTGACAGCCGGGGCGGTCGGTGTCCGGGCGTGGACGCTTGGCCCGGTACCCGCCGCTGTGATGGACTGGCCGGACACCGGCGGGCAACGACGCCCGCCAGCAGTCAGGAGGAGATCTCATGAGGACTCTGATGGACGTGCAGACGCTGCGTGAACGGATGACCTCCGGACAGCGCACCGTACTGCTGGATGTCCGCTGGAAACTCGGCGACCGCGGCGGCGACGGCCAACGCCGCTACCGCCAAGCCCACATCCCCGGTGCCGTCTATGTTGACCTGCCGTCGCAACTTGCGTCCGCGCCGTCCGCGGCCGAAGGACGCCACCCGCTGCCGGAGCCGGAGGCCTTCCGCGAGGCCGCGCGGGACTGGGGCATCAACAACGGCGACGTGGTGGTGGCCTACGACGACAACGGCGGCCTGTCCGCCGCCCGGGTGTGGTGGCTGCTGCGCGACGGCGGCTTCGACACCGTGTACCTGCTCGACGGCGGACTGGCCGCGTGGAGCGCCGAAGGGTACGAACTCGACAGCGGCGAAGAACTGGCATCACTGGGAAACGTCGAACTGGGCAGCGGGCGAATGCCCCGACTCGAGCTGGAAGACGTGCTGGACTTCGCCGGTAGCTCGCTGTTGCTTGATGCCCGCGCGCCCGAGCGCTACCGCGGCGAGCTGGAGCCGGTTGACCCGCGCGCAGGCCACATTCCGGGCGCGGTGAGCGCACCGACCACGGAGAATCTCGCCCCCGGCGGGCATTTCCTGCCGGCCGCGGAACTCGCCGCGCGGTTCAAGGACCTGGGCGCCGACGGCCGGGACGTAGCGGTCTATTGCGGCTCCGGGATTAACGCCGCGCACCAAATCGCCGCCCTGGCCGAGGCCGGCATCGGTGCGTCCTTGTTCCCGGGGTCATGGTCCCAGTGGTGCGGGCATCCTGAGCTGCCGATAGCAACCGGCGACGAGCCGTGAACGGCGGCCGTCCGGCGTCGTGCACCACGGAAGCCGGAGCGTCACAGACGGTGCGTCCCGGTGGCATGGCGGTCCGGCAAACGGTAGCGTCGGGCTCATGACACTTGGCCGTCCGGCACCACCGCCGTTGGGAAAACCGCTTTCACTTCAGCAGGAACAGCTAGCCCACGCGGCAGCAGGCCGGCAGACACCGAGGAGCAGTATGGATACGGCGTTGGCCTATGGCGTGGAGGCCCCGGGCTCCGGCCTGGTCCCGCTGCAGGTAAAACGCCGCGACCCGGATGCGCACGACGTGGAGATCGCCATCGCGTTCTGCGGCCTCTGCCATTCCGATGTGCATACCGTCCGCGGGGAGTGGCGCGAGATCGACTACCCGCTGGTGCCCGGCCACGAAATCGTCGGCCGGGTCACCGCCATCGGCCAGGACGTGACACTGCACGCCGTGGGCGATCTGGTGGGCGTGGGCTGCATGGTGGATTCGTGCCGCGACTGCGCCGCCTGTGACGAGGGGCTGGAACAGTACTGCGACAAGGGCGCGGTGGGCACCTACGGGGCCCGCGACCGGCGCCACGGCGGTGAGGTGACGCAGGGCGGATACGCAACCTCCGTCGTCGTCGATGAAAATTTTGTGCTGCGGATGCCGCCGGAGCTGGACCCGGCCGCGGCGGCACCGCTGTTGTGCGCCGGCATCACCACGTACTCGCCGATGCGCTACTTCGGCGTGGAAGCCGGCGATTCCGTCGGCGTGGTGGGTCTCGGCGGGCTGGGGCACATGGCCGTCAAGCTGGCCAAGGCCATGGGCGCGTCCGTGACGGTCTTCACCAGCTCGGCGGACAAGGCCGATTCCGCCCGTGCGCTCGGTGCCGACCACGTGGTGGTGACCGGCGATGACGAGGCGCTCGCCGCCGCCCGGCGCAGTGTGGACCTGGTGATCGATACGGTGTCCGTGGCCCACGACCTGGCGCCGTACCTGCGGACGATCCGGCGCGACGGCGCGCTGATCCAGCTGGGTGTGCCGCCCGAGCCGATGCCGCCGGTGCCGGTCAACCTGCTGATGCGCCACCGGATTGCCTACGGGGCGTCGAACATCGGCGGTATCGCCGAAACCCAGGAGATGCTCGATTTCTGCGCCGAACACGGGATCACCGCCGACGTCGAACTGGTGCGCGCCCCGGAGCTGAACCAGGCCTATGACCGGATGGTGGCCGGCGACGTTGCCTACCGGTTTGTGCTGGACATCGCCTCGCTTAACGACTGAGTCTTCGCCGGCCCACTGATCCGCTGACTGCTGCCCAACTACTGACTGACCGACTGACTGACAGACTGACAGACAAGGATTCCCTTACATGAGCACACTGTTCACCAAGATCATCGACGGCGAAATTCCCGGCCGCTTCGTCTGGAAGGACGACGACGTGGTGGCCTTCCTGAGCATCAATCCGCTCGCGGACGGACACGCGCTGGTGGTGCCGCGGCAGGAAGTGGACCGCTGGACCGACGCCCCCGCCGACCTGCTGCAGAAGCTCACCGCGGTGGCCCAGACCGTCGGCAAGGCCCAAGTGGAGGCTTTCGGCGCCGCCCGTGCCGGCCTGATCATCGCCGGGTTCGAGGTGGACCACCTGCACCTGCACGTCTGGCCGTCGAACTCACAGGCCGAGTACGACTTCAAACGTGCCCAGCAGAACCCCGATCAGGACGTGATGGAGGAATCCGCCCAGCGGCTTCGGGCGGCTCTGCGCGACGCCGGCCACGGGGATAACGTCCCCGAAGACTGACCTTTCTGGAGGGTTGCGCCGGGTGGACATCGTGCCGGGCGAACAACGTGCCCGGCGGCGCGGCCCGGCGAAGCGTTGCGGATCGCGAGGTCAGGGTAGGGCGTCCAGATCACCAAGCGTCGTCCAAATCCGGGGCAGTAACCCCTGACGTGGGCGCCAAACCCTGAGGTCACGCTGAGGTCAGGGGCAGTAACCCCTGACCTCGGCCTGCCCCTGACCTCGGGCCCGGCCCTCGCCGCCGGCCCAGACTTGGCGCCAGACCCTGAGTCGCCAGACACTGAGGCCAGCGTCAGCCGGCGAGGGTCTCGTGCAGCGCCGCCCGGACGCGCTTCTCGGACACCGAGAACGCCGTTCCGAGTTCCTGCGCGAAGAAGCTGATCCGCAGTTCCTCCAGCATCCAGCGCACCTTGTCCAGGCCGGAACCGTCCAGGCTGCCCGGTTTCAGGGCCGCCCGGGCGTCGTCGTACTCGTCTTCGAGCCGTTGCACCACGGACATCTGCTGTGCGTCCCGGCCCACGGCCGTGGGCAGTTTCTGCAGCCTGCGCTCGATGCCCTCCAGATAGCGCGGCAGCTGGCTCAGCTGCGCGTACCCGGTGGCGGCCACGAAGCCGGGGTAGACCAGTTGTTCCAGTTGGCTCTTGATGTCGGAGAGCGGACTGATCAGCGCCAGGCTGGCGTTGGACTTCAGTTCCTTCTGGATCCGCCGGGAGCTGGAGAGGATCTTCTCCACAATGGCGGTCACGGTGAACACGGTGTCGATCAATTCGGCGCGGACCTGCTCGTACAGGGCATCGAACCCGGCCTTGGTGAACGGCAAATCGGCTGGCACCAGCTTGTCCACCGCGGCCTGCGTGCAGTCATCGATCAGCGACGCCACCGAGCCGTGCGGGTTCTGCGTGAAGGTCAGCTTCTCCGTGTTGTTCAGGTGATCCAGCACGTACCGCTGCGGCGAGGGCACGCGCAGCACCAGCAGGCGGATGACGCCCGAGCGCATGGCCGCCTGCTGGCTTGCCGGGGTCTGGAAGACCCGCACACCCGCGGTGGCGCCCTCATCGACCAGCGCTGGATAACCGGTCACGGTGTGGCCGGCCACCTCGCGCTTAACCTCGCGGGGAAGGTCGCCGTCCGGCCAGGCGGTCAGCCCGCTGCGTTCCTGCACGCCGCCGGTTGCCTGACCCGGGGAAGCCGACGACGGCGCGCCGGCACCGGGGGCGGCTGCGGCCGCGGCTCCTTGCCGGCCACCGTGCTTGCCATGCTTCTTGCCGGCACCGCCGCGGCCCTTCTCCGGCGACGGCTGGCCCGATGGTCGGCCAAGGCCGCTCGCGGCCGCCTGAGAACCCGGCGTTGCCCCCAGGGACTCGGCGATCGCCCGCCGGTTGGCCGGCGCCAGTTCCTGCTGCAGTTTCGCCAGGTCCTTGGCCTCGTCCAGCACCTTGCCCTTGCCGTCCACCACCTGGAAAGTCATCCGCAGATGCGGCGGCACGGTCTCCCAGTTCCAGGACCCGGGCGGGATGATGTGCCCCTTCAACCGGCGCAGCACCAGTTCCAGCGAGGGCTCCAGTGCATCCTCGGCCGGATTGAAGTCCGCGGCCAGGGCTGCCGCCGCGCTCCGGGCCACGTCCGGCGCCGGCACAAAGTTCTTGCGGATCTGCTTAGGCAGCGACTTGATCAGCGCGGTCACCAGTTCCACCCGAAGGCCGGGGATCTGCCAGCGGAAGGGGGCTTCGTCCAGCTGGTTCAGGAACAGGACCGGCACGTGCACGGTCACGCCGTCGGACGGATCCGGGGTGGCGCCCGGTGCCACCGGCGAGAATTCGTAGCTCAGCGGGAGCTCGAACGACCCTTGCTGCCAGGTCTTCGGGAACGCCGACGCGTCCAGCTCCTCGGCGTCGGCGGCCAGCACGGCGTCCGGATCGAAATCGAGCAGCGTGGGATCGTCCGCGCGGGCGTCCTTCCACCACTTGTCGAAGTGCCGTTCGGAGACCACGTCGGGTCCGATCCGCTCGTCGTAGAACTCGAACAGCGTCTCGTCGTCCACGCGCAGGTCGCGGCGGCGCATCCGGGTTTCCAGTTCCTCCACCTCGGCCAGCAGCCGGCGGTTGCGGTGGAAGAACTTGTGGTGCGTGCGCCAGTCGCCTTCCACCAGGGCGTGGCGGATGAACAGCTCGCGGCTGAGCTCCCGGTCGATCCGCCCGTACTGGATCCGCCGCTGCGGGACAATCGGCACCCCGTAGAGCGTGACCTTCTCGTACGCCATCACCGAGCCCATCTTCTTGGACCAGTGCGGCTCCGAATACGTTCGCTTGCACAGTTGCGGCGCAATCTCTTCGGCCCAGACCGGGTCGAAGGTGGCAGCAACCCGGGCCCAGAGCCGGGACGTTTCCACCAGTTCGGCCGCCATCACCCAGTCCGGCGACTTCTTGAACAGCGCCGAGCCCGGGAAGATGGCGAACCGGGTGCCGCGGGCGCCGGCGTATTCGCGCTTGCGTTCCTCGTACACGCCGATGTGGCTGAGCAGGCCGGCCAGCAGGGACTTGTGGATGTCATCGTGCTTGCCGGCGGGGTCAACATCCCGCCCGGACTCCAGCGTGATGCCCAGCGGCTTGGCAAGCTGGCGCAGCTGCGCGAACAGGTCCTGCCACTCCCGGACCCGCAGGTAGTTGATGAACTCGGTGCGGCACAGCTTGCGGAACTGGGTCGAGGAGAGCTCCTGCTGCTTCTCCTGCAGATAGCGCCACAGGTTCAGAACCCCGGTGAAGTCGGACTTCTCATCCACGAAGCGCTTGTGCTTCTCGGTGGCCTGCTGCTGTTGGTCGGTGGGGCGTTCCCTCGGGTCCTGGATGGTCAGCGCCGCCGCCAGCACCATCACCTCGCGCACGCATCCGCGCTGGCCGGCTTCCACGATCATCCGGCCCAACCGCGGGTCCACCGGCAGCAGCGCCAGTTTGCGCCCGACGGCGGTGAGTCCGGGTTTCGCCGTCGTCCCGCCTTTGGTGCCGGGTTCGGGCAGGGCTCCGAGTTCGCGCAGGAGCGTGACGCCGTCGTTGATGGCACGGGTCTCGGGCGGCTCCACGAACGGGAACGCCTCAATGTCCTTGGAGTCCCCGGCCACCCCCATGGCGGTCATCTGCAGGATGACCGCGGCCAGGTTGGTGCGCAGGATTTCGGGGTCGGTGAATTCCGGCCGGGAGTCGTAGTCCTCCTCGGAATAAAGCCGGATGGCAATGCCGTCGCTGACGCGGCCGCAGCGGCCCGAGCGCTGATTGGCCGAGGCCTGCGAGATCCGTTCGATCGGCAGACGCTGGACCTTGGTGCGGTGCGAGTAGCGGGAGATGCGCGCCGTTCCGGTGTCGATCACGTACTTGATGCCCGGAACGGTCAGCGAGGTCTCGGCCACGTTGGTGGCCAGCACAATCCGGCGCTGGCCCCCGGGGGAGAAGACGCGGTGCTGCTCCGCCAGTGAGAGCCGGGCATACAAGGGCAGGATCTGGGTGCCCGCCAGCCGGCGGTTGGTCTTGATCCTGGCCGTCAGGGCGTCGGCGGCATCGCGGATTTCGCGCTCGCCGGAGAAGAAGACCAGGATGTCGCCGGGTGCTTCCAGGGACAGTTCATCCACTGCATCGCAGACGGCGTCGAGCGGGTCCCGGTCTTCCTCCAGTTCGTCCGCGTCCGGGTTGTCGGCGTCCGAGCCCGCCGGTTGGTTCAGCGGGCGGTAGCGGATTTCCACCGGGTAGGTCCGGCCGGAAACCTCGATGACGGGCGCAGGGGCGTCGTCGTTGCCGAAGTGACGGGCGAATCGCTCCGGATCGATGGTGGCCGAGGTGATGATCACCTTCAGGTCCGGGCGCTTCGGCAGCACGCGCTTGAGGTAGCCCAGGATGAAGTCGATGTTGAGGCTGCGTTCGTGCGCCTCGTCGATGATGATGGTGCTGTATTTCTTCAGCAGCTTGTCATGCTGGATCTCGGCCAGCAGGATGCCGTCGGTCATCAGCTTGATCCGGGTATCCCGGCTGACTTCGCCGGTGAAGCGGACCTGGAAGCCCACTTCCTCGCCGATCTTTACATCCAGCTCTTCGGCAATACGCTCGGCCACGGTCCTGGCCGCCAGCCGCCGGGGCTGGGTATGGCCGATCAGACCCTTCTCGCCCAGGCCCAGCTCCAGGCACATTTTCGGGATCTGGGTGGTTTTGCCGGAACCGGTTTCGCCGGCGATGACGGTCACTTGGTTCGCGGCAATGGCCGCCATGATGTCCTCGCGCCGCTCTGAAACCGGCAGGGCCGAGGGATACGTGATATTCACAGCCATGATTGATCACAGTCTAGCGGCTGGACCGGCGGCCCCGGCCCGGCCGGACGGGGAGCCGCGGGAGCAAACGGACCGTGGACGAAAATAACTATCCGGTGACATGGGGATGCAATTTGTCCGGCAGAGGAGACGTATCTCATATGGTTGTCCTGACCCCGCGGGTCTGATTGGACAATGTGATTCGGTTCACAGGTAAGATCTTCAGGACGCTTTCCGCAGGGATCGCCCTGCCATATCTTCGGCGCCGATGACGCTGCCGTGGGTGGCGGACCGCAACAGCTGCGCCGGGGAGGGGCAGCAGGCGGAAATGTGCCGGATTACCGTCACATGATGGACATTCGAAAGGAACACCGTGAAGAAACGTTCGACCATGTTCGGCCTGGGTGCAGGCCTGCTGGCCACCACCCTGCTGGTTTCCGCGTGCGGCAGCCCGGCATCGTCCGAGGGCAACGCAGCCGAAGGCGCCACCGAATCCGTGGAAATCGGCATCAGCCAGATTATTTCGCACCCGTCCCTGGACGCGGCCAACGAAGGATTCAAGAAGGCGCTGGCCGACAACGGCTACGTCGAGGGTGAGACCGTGACCTACGACGAGCAGAACGCGCAGGGCGACCAGGCCACAGCCACCTCCATCGCCGGCAAGTTCGCCAGCGACAAGAAGGACCTCATCCTGGCGATCGCCACGCCGACCGCGCAGGCGGCCGTCCAGGCCATCGTGGACACCCCCATCCTCTTCACCGCCGTCACCGATCCGGTATCCGCTGACCTGGTGGAAAGCATGGACGCCCCGGGTTCCAACGTCACCGGTACGTCCGACCGCAACCCCGTCGAAGAGCAGTTGGCCCTGGTCAAGGAGCTGAACCCGGACGCGAAGTCCGTGGGCATTGTCTACTCCTCGGGCGAGGTCAACTCCGGCGTCCAGGTTGAGTGGGCCAAGGAAGCCGGCAAGAAGCTGGGTCTGGAGATCAAGGAAGCGGCCATTTCCAACTCGACCGAGGTCCAGCAGGCCGCCGAGTCGCTGGACGTCGACGCGTTCTACGTGCCGACCGATAACGCCGTCGTTTCGGCCCTCGAGTCGCTGATCCAGGTGGCCGAGTCCAAGAAGATCCTCACCATCGCCGCCGAAGGTGATTCGGTGAAGCGCGGCACGGTGGCCACCTACGGCATCAACTACGAAAAGCTGGGCTACCAGACCGGTGAGATGGCCGTGAAGATCCTCAAGGGCGAGGCCGAGCCGGCATCGATGCCGGTGGAGACCCAGACCGAGCTGGAACTCTACGTCAACGAGGCCGCTGCCAAGCGCACCGGCATCACGCTGCCCGACGGCTTTGCTGACAAGGCCAAGGCCGACCACGTCTTCAAGTAAACCCGAAGGCACTTCCGGCGCGAGCTGAAGAAGTCCGCAGTCCGTCCGGCGACCGGCCACCCCGGCCGCCGGACGGACCCCACGAGAGACCAAGGTCCTTTACTTATGATTACCGCGGTTGAGCTTGGGCTGATCTACGCGATCATGGCCCTGGGGGTCTATCTGACCTTCCGCATCCTCAATTTTCCCGACCTGACGGTCGACGGCAGCTTCACCACCGGTGCCGGAGTTGCCGCCATCAGCATCATCAACGGCATGCCACCGGTCATGGCCACGGTTTTGGCCTTCATTGCCGGCATGGCTGCCGGCGCCGTCACGGGCCTGTTGCATACCAAGGGCAAGATCAACGGCCTGCTGGCGGGCATCCTCACCATGATCGC
Organism: Arthrobacter sp. Dra40; assembly: GCF_059091905.1. Taxonomy (NCBI): domain Bacteria; kingdom Bacillati; phylum Actinomycetota; class Actinomycetes; order Micrococcales; family Micrococcaceae; genus Arthrobacter; species Arthrobacter sp. Dra40. The sequence continues at coordinate 41,382 of NZ_JBNHHB010000007.1, read as the reverse complement.
CCTCTATTCCATCAACCTGCGCATCATGGGCAAGGCCAACCTGCCGCTACTGCGTGAGGAAACCCTGATCACTCCGCTGCGCGAAGCCGGCCTGCTCGGTGGCATCGGCGCCATCGCCATCTTCCTGCTGGTCGCGTTGGCGGTGAAGGTGATCATGGACTGGTTCCTGCACACCGACGTCGGACTGGCCATGCAGGCCACGGGCGACAACGAACAGATGATCCGCAGCTTCGGCGTCAGCACCGACAACCAAAAGATCCTCGGCCTGGCGCTGTCCAACGGACTGGTAGCACTCTGCGGGGCCTTCATCGCCCAGTACCAGGGCTTTGCCGACATCGGCATGGGCATCGGCCTGATCCTGGCCGGCCTCGCCTCGGTAATCATCGGCCAGGCTATCTTCGGCACCCGCCTGATCTGGATCGCCACGCTGGCCGTCGTGTTCGGCTCCGTTCTGTACCGCGTGGTCATCCAGTTGGCCCTGGAAGCCGGACTGAAGCAGACCGACATGAAGCTGGTCTCCGCCGTGCTTGTGGTCATGGCGCTGCTCCTTCCGCAATGGAAGGTCTTCGCCCGGGTCGGTGGTCTGGGGAAGATGAAGAAATCCCTGACGGGAGCGAAGGGCTGACATGCTGGATATCAAGAACGTTCACAAGACCTTCTTCGCGGGCACCGTCAACGAGCGTGTTGCCCTGCAGGACATCAATTTGACGCTGAAGGCCGGCGAATTCGTCACGGTCATCGGCAGCAACGGCGCCGGCAAATCGACCATTCTGAACATCACCTCCGGCAAGCTGCGCCCGGACACCGGCACGGTGAGCATTGACGGCAATGACGTCACAAGGCTTGCAGACCATCAGCGTGCCCGCTTCATCGGACGCGTGTTCCAGGATCCGATGGCCGGCACCTCGCCGGAAATGACCATCGAAGAGAACCTGGCCATCGCCTACGAGCGCGGCAAGCGGCGCGGTTTGCGCCCCGGCGTGACCCGCAAGAAGCGCGAGTTCTTCAAAGAAGAGCTGCGCTCCCTGGAACTGGGGCTGGAGAACCGGCTCAAGGCCAAGGTGGGACTGCTCTCGGGCGGCCAGCGGCAGGCCCTGTCCCTGTTGATGGCCACGTTCAGCAGCCCGAAGATCCTGCTGCTGGACGAGCACACCGCCGCACTGGATCCGCAGCGTGCGGAACTGGTCAGCCGGCTGACGGCCGAGGTGGTGGACCGCCATCAGCTGACCACCCTGATGGTCACGCACAACATGGAGCAGGCGCTGCGGCTGGGCACCCGGCTGATCATGATGCATGACGGCCGGATCATCCTGGACCTCGATCAAGAGCAGAAGCTGAAGGCCACCGTGCCGGACCTGCTGCACGAGTTCGAAAAGATCAAGGGCGTGGTGGACGACCGCACCATGCTCCAGTAGTAACTGGCGCTCCCGGAATAACAGACCACGGCAGCGCACGACGGCGGCTGTCCCACCTACGCGGGTGGGGCGGCCGCCGTTTCCGTGCCCGCGGCAGCGGACAGCCGGCCGGCGAGCTCCGCGGCGCGCTGCCGGAATTCCGCCGGTTCCAGGATTTCGAAGGCGAAGCCGACGGCGGCCAGCTGTACCAGGGGATAGTCGAGCGAGTCGTAACCTGCGCGCAGCATGGTGGCATCGCCGTCGTCGGACAGGGTGGCGATGTTCGGCGGGATCCGCTCCGCCACCGCCTGTAGCGGAGCGTGGATCCGTACCACCACGTCGAACTGGTAGGGAGACCGGGTGATCGACTGCTGGACGTACGCGGCGAGGTCCGGCTGTGGCAGCTGGCGCGGGGCGAAGCGTTCCCGGGGCGTCGGAACGGACTCGAACCGGTCCACCCGGAAGGTGCGCCAGTCCTGCCGGCCGGTGTCGAAGGCCACCAGATACCAGCGGCGGCCCGTGTCCACCAGCCGGTACGGTTCGGCCAGCCGGCGGGAGGATTCGCCGTCGGCCTTGGCGTAGCGGAAGCCGATCACGCGCCGCTCGGCGACGGCGCTGGAAATTCCGGTCAGCACCTCGGGATCCACCGCGGCGGTGGGGCCGGCCAGGGTGACCACGGCGTTCTTCAGGGTGGAGAACTTGGGCCGCAGCCGCGAGGGCAGCACTTGCTCCAGCTTGGTCAGGGCCCGCAGCGACGCCTCGCCGACGCCGGCCACCGGGCTGGCCGTCACGGCGCTAAGGCCCAGTGCCACGGCCAGGGCTTCGTCGTCGTCAAGCAGCAGCGGCGGAAGCTGGGCGCCCGCACCCAGCTGGTAGCCGCCCGCGACGCCGGGGGAGGCGTTGATGGGATAACCCAGGTTGCGCAGCTTGCCGATGTCCCGGCGCACCGTGCGCTCGGTGACGCTCATCCGCTCGGCCAACGCGGAGCCGGTCCACTCCCGGCGCATCTGGAGCAGGGAAAGCAGTTGCAGCAGCCGTGCTGACGTTTCGAGCATGGTCACCTGTGTCTGAAGCCGCCGGCCCGGCGGATGCTATCCGCCGTGGACCGGAGCCGGTATTTCCGGGGTAAGGCCAATCTACCCACGATTGCGGACAAGAGCTGTCCGTGATGACCGCCGCGTGGTCGGCTATGAGGCACTGAAGACTGGGCAACGCGGTCAGGCCGCTCCAAGATGGACTGGAGGGTCCGCGTGGCGGAGTTTCAGGGCTGATGGGAGCGGCGATGTCTTTCAATGCGGCAGTGGAATTGGTCGAGCAACTGACCTGGCACTGGGACGCCCAGGCGCGGCCCCGGTTGCAGGGACTCACCGACCAGGAGTATTTCTGGGAGCCCGCCGAGGGCTGCTGGAACGTCCGCCATCGTGGCATCAGCACCGCCCAGATGGCGGTGGGCGCCGGGGACTTCGTCATCGAATTCGCGGTCCCGGAACCCAAACCGCCGCCGGTAACCACGGTGGCCTGGCGCCTGAACCACATTCTGGTGGGGGTGCTCGGGAGCCGGAATGCTTCACACTTCGGCGGCCCAGAAGTGGGCTACGAGTCCTTTGAGTATCCCGGGACCGCCGTCGGTGCCTTGGCCCTGCTGGACGAATACTATGCGCGGTGGCTCCAGGGTGTCCGCGCTCTGGGCGAGGACGGGCTTGACCGGCCCTGCGGTCCTGCGGAAGGGGCCTTTGCCGACAGGTCCATGGGGACCCTCGTGCTGCACATCAATCGGGAAATGATTCATCATTTGGCCGAGATTGCGCTCTTGCGGGACTTGTTCGCGCACCGCCAGTAGCAAGACGAAGCCCGGCCGGGTAGCGGTCGGGCTCGGGGTGGATTGAGGGTAGGCAACGGTCGGGTCAGACCAACCGGATGACCTCCGAATAGGGGCGGCTCGGGACGGAGCCGGCGGTCCAATCGGCATGTGAACGTTCCGGCGGGGTGGCGCCGCGGCCGTCACGGATGATCAATCGGAGAGTGGCGACGATGACGAAGAGGGCCAGTGCGGTAATCAGAAGGAGTTCCATGCCTCTATGGTGATCCCGCTGGAACGGAAAAAAGAGTGGCAGAAACGACCATAAAGCACAAAAAACTGCCATACTGGTTGCATGTTGAAAACAGTGGCTGTGGTGGTGCTTCCGGGGGCCGCGCCGTTCGAGTTTGGGGTGGTTTGCGAAGTCTTCGGTATCGACCGGTCCGACCGCGGCACGGGCGTTCCGGCGTTTGACTTCCGGATCTGCACGACCGTGCCCGGGGTGGTCAGCAGCAAGCTGGGATTCTCGCTCAACGTCCCGCTTGGACTGGAGGCGGCCGCCGACGCAGACCTGGTGGTGGTTGCGCCTTACCAACAGATGGACCAAGTCCCCGACGAACTAAGGGAAGCCCTGCACGCGGCGCACGCCCGCGGCGCCTGGGTGCTGTCCGTGTGCTCGGCGGCCTTTGTGCTGGCCGAAGCGGGACTGCTGGATGGTCGCCGAGCCACCACGCACTGGCAGTACTCCCATCAGTTGGCGGCCAATTATCCGCAGATCGAAGTCGACGAAAACGTGCTGTATGTCGAGGACGACCGCATCATCACCAGCGCCGGGACGGCCGCGGGGATCGATGCCTGCCTGCATCTGGTCCGGACCGAACTCGGCGCCTCGGTGGCCACGGCCATCGCCCGGGACATGGTGGTGCCGCCGCACCGGGCCGGCGGGCAGGCGCAATATATTGACCGTCCGATGTCGCTGGCCGGCTGCCACACTCTGAAAGACCTGCTGGTGTGGCTGGATGAAAATCTGGCCCAGGACGTGACGGTCGCCCAGTTGGCCGACCGGGTGCATATGTCCGAGCGCACGTTCGCGCGCCGCTTCCGGGCCGAAACCGGGGCCACGCCGGCAGCGTGGATCAACGCGCAGCGGGTGCTCCGCGCGCAGGAGTTGCTGGAGGAATCGGACCTCAATATCGACGAAATTGCGCGGATCACGGGATTCGGCCAGGCGGTGCTGCTGCGCCACCATTTCGCCAAGTCCGTTGGCGTAAGCCCGGCGGCCTACCGCCGCACGTTCCGCGGCAGCGGTGTTCCGGCCAAGGCTCTTCAGCCTACGGCCGCGGCCCGTTAGGGGCGGTCACCTGTGGATCCGCGATGACCTGCCCTTGTGCTGCAGCCTTGCCGCATGGACAATCATAAGCGTGCTTAGTATATGGGCTGGCGATCACCGTTCGGCGGTTTGCTAGGCGCGCGACATCACGCTAGCAAGGGAGATCCGGTGATGAGTTCAGATTCAGAAGGAGCCAGCAGTTCAAAGGGACGCCGCGATGATGTGGTCGCCGCCGAGCATCGCCAGTTTGGCGGAATGAAGTTCGGGTCGGCGTTCTTCGGCTGGATAGCCGCCACTGGTATAGGAGCGATCCTGACTGCGTTGGTGGCCGCCATTGGCGCGGCCACAAGTTCGCAGAGCGCAGATCCGAGCCAGGCCGCCGACCAAGCGTCCCAAAATCTGGGCACGGTGGGGATAATCGGCGGTATCGTCCTGGCCGTGATCCTGTTCATTTCGTACTTCTGCGGCGGATATGTGGCAGGACGGATGGCTCGGTTCGACGGCGTGAAGCAAGGTTTGGCCGTGTGGCTCTGGGCCATCGTGGTGGCGATTGTGCTGGCCGTCCTGGGGTTGATCGTTGGTAGCCAGTTCAATGTACTCAGCAAATTGAACAGTTTCCCCCGCATCCCCGTGGGTGAAGAAACGTTGACGACCGGGGGAATCATCGTCCTGGTGGTCGCGGCACTAGTCTCGCTGGCGGGTGCGCTGCTCGGTGGCAGGTCCGGAATGCACTTCCACCGCAAAGTGGACCAGGTCGGTGTGGACCACAGTCTGGGGTCGGCAGAGCGCTGACGCAGGCGGTTGCCAAAGCCGAACAGGGGTAAGCTGCTCCGACTGGCGCTTAAACAAGGGAATCCCCGGCCGATTGGCCGGGGATTCCCTTGTCCTGCATCATCAGTGCCCTCGATAGGATTCGAACCTACGGCCTTCTGCTCCGGAGGCAGACGCTCTATCCCCTGAGCTACGAGGGCGCGGCACCGGCTGTTCGCCTGATGCCCTGCGGGACCTATTGAGCTTATCAGCATCCGAGCCGCCAGAAGAAATGCGCAACGCTGCACGCCGAAAGGAACTGTTGTGGGGGAGCGGCCGGCCCCCGCCCCCGCAAGCCCGGTGCGAGCCCGGTCACAGCCGGAGGGCGGAAAGCGGGGCGGTACAAGCGATTGCCCTATGCTTGTTGGGTGACTCCTGAAGAACTTTCCGCTGCCATTGCCGCCTGCCTGCAGGCCGCCGTCGACGCCGGCGATTTCGCCGTCGAAATGCCGGACGAGGTCCGGGTGGAGCGTCCGAAGAACCGGGAGCATGGAGACTGGGCCACCAACATTGCCATGCAGTTGGGCAAGAAGGCCGGCATGAACCCGCGCCAGTTTGCGGAGATTCTCAGTGCCCGTCTGGAGAAGATCGACGGCGTCGCCCGGGTTGAGATTGCCGGGCCCGGCTTCCTCAACATCACCGTGGATGCCGCCGCGGCCGGCGTGCTGGCCAAGAGCATCGTCGAAGCGGGAACAAGCTACGGCACCAGCGACGACCTGGCCGGGCAGCGCATCAACCTGGAGTTTGTCTCCGCCAACCCCACCGGACCGATCCACCTGGGCGGCACCCGCTGGGCCGCGCTCGGCGATTCGCTGGCGCGCATCTTGGTTGCCCAGGGCGCCGACGTGGCCCGCGAGTATTACTTCAACGACCATGGCTCGCAGATCGACCGCTTTGCCCGCTCCCTGCTGGCGAAGGCCAAGGGCGAGCCAGCGCCGGAGGACGGCTACGGCGGCGACTACATCGCCGACATCGCCAACGCGGTGCTGGCACAGAACCCGGACGCGCTCTCCGCCGCGGACCCGCAGGAAGAATTCCGCAGTCGCGGCGTGGAGCTGATGTTCACCGCCATCAAGAAATCGCTGCATGAATTCGGCGTGGATTTCGACGTGTACTTCCACGAGAATTCGCTGTTCGAGGACGGCGCCGTCGAGAAGTTGCTGGAAGAGCTGAAAGGCTCCGGCAGCCTCTACTTCAACGACGGCGCATGGTGGCTGAAGTCCACCGACTTCGGCGACGACAAGGACCGCGTGGTCATCAAGTCCGACGGCAACGCGGCCTACATCGCCGGCGACATCGCCTACTTCAAGAACAAGCGCGACCGCGGGTTCGACCTGTGCATCTACATGCTCGGCGCCGACCACCACGGCTACGTCGCTCGGTTGAAGGCCGCCGCGGCCGCGATGGGCGACAGCGCCGACCGGGTGGAAGTGCTGATCGGCCAGATGGTCAACCTGGTCAAGGACGGCAAGCCGATGCGGATGTCCAAGCGCGCCGGCACCGTGGTGACCATGGAGGACCTCGTCGACGCCGTGGGCGTGGATGCGGCCAGGTACGCACTGACCCGCTCGCACGCCGATTCGAACATTGACATTGACCTGGACCTGCTGGTCAAGCACAGCAACGACAACCCGGTCTACTACGTGCAGTACGCCCACGCGCGCACCTGCGCCGTCGCCCGCAACGCTGCCGCCTCCGGAGTGGAACGCAGCGCGTTCGACGCATCGCTGCTGGACCACGCCACCGAGAATGAACTGCTGGCCGTGCTGGGCGCCTACCCGTCGGTGGTCGCCATGGCCGCGAAGTTCCGGGAACCGCACCGCGTCGCGCGCCACCTGGAAGTCATCGCCGGCGCCTACCACCGCTGGTACGACGCCTGCCGGGTCACCCCGATTGGCGACGGCGAAGTCACCGACACGCACCGGACCCGGCTGTGGTTGAACACCGCCGTGACCCAGGTGCTGGCCAACGGCCTGGACCTGCTGGGCGTCAGCGCCCCGGAGAGGATGTAATGCCCGCAGCACACGTATCCGGCGCGGCGTCCGAGTTGGCCCCGGACTGGCTGACCTGCCCGCAGGATGTCAACGCGCTGGACGCCAAGCTGTGGGCCCAGGACGTGGCCCGCGGCGCAGCCGGAGAGCTGGAAGTCTCCGGCATCGGCGTCCGCGAGCTCAAGGAGCAGTTCGGCACGCCGCTGTTTGTGGTGTCCGAGGACGACTTCCGTGCCCGTGCCCGCGCCTTCAAGCAGGCCTTCGACGATGCCTTCAGCTCGCTCTGCGGCGGCGTGGATGTCTACTACGCCGGCAAGGCGTTCCTCAGCGTGGAGATTGCCCGCTGGGTGGCACAGGAAGGGCTGCGGCTGGATACCTGCAGCGGCGGGGAGCTTGCCGTGGCCGCCCGCGCAGGGATTCCGGGGGAGAACCTGGGCCTGCACGGCAACAACAAGTCGGACGCCGAGATCCACCGCGCCCTGGACATGGGGCTGGGCCGCATCGTGGTGGACAGCCTGGATGAACTGGCACGGGTCGGGGCCATCGCCGCCGCCCGCGGCGAGATGGCCAACGTGATGCTGCGGCTGACCCCCGGCGTGCACGCGCACACGCACGAGTTCATCGCCACGGCGCATGAAGACCAGAAGTTTGGCCTCTCGATGGCCGCCGCCGACGCCGGCCGGGAGCAGGAGAACACGGAGCACGACGGCGGGGCGCCGGTTCAGTCCGCCGGCTCGCCTGCCGCGCAGGCCGTGGCGGCGGCGCTGGCGCACGAGTCGATCAACCTGCTGGGCCTGCACTGCCATATCGGCTCGCAGATTTTCGAGCCCGAAGGCTTTGCGCTGGCCGCGGAGCGGCTGCTGACCTTCGTGGCGCAGGTCCGGGATGAGCACGGCGTTGACCTGCATGAACTCGATCTGGGTGGCGGCTACGGCATCGCCTACACCGAAGCGGACACCCCGCGGCCGCCGGCCGAACTCGCTCAGGCGATGGCCGCCGTCGTGCGCGCCGCCACCGAGCGGCTGGGCATCCCGGTGCCGCGGATCTCGATTGAGCCGGGCCGCGCGATCGCCGGGCCGAGCACCTTCACCCTCTACTCGGCCGGTACCCGGAAGACCGTGCAGGTTGACGTGGATGGCGGCGGCAGCCGTCCGCGGCGCTACGTGTCCGTGGACGGCGGCATGAGCGACAACGCCCGCCCGGTGCTCTACGACGCCGATTATTCGGCCGTGTTGGCTTCCCGTGTGACGGAAGCGGCGCCGATTATTTCCCGCGTGGTTGGTAAACACTGCGAGAGCGGTGACATTGTAGTCAGGAACGTTTACCTGCCCGAGGACATCGAGGCGGGGGACCTGCTGGCGGTGCCGGCGACCGGGGCCTATTGTTGGGCGCTCTCCAGCAACTACAACTATGTGGCCCGGCCGCCTGTGGTTGCCGTGCGCGGCGGCGAGGCGCGGTTGATCATCCGCGGCGAAACCGAAGACGACCTGCTGGCCCGCGACCTGGGCTGACCCCCGACGGGCGGCAGGCAAGGCGAGCGAGATAAAAGACTGAGAGTTTGAGCAGCATGAAAACGCTGAAAGTGGCACTGTTGGGATGCGGGAACGTCGGAGCCCAGGTGGCCCGGATCCTGATTGACGACGCCGAGGTGCTCGCCGCGCGTACCGGCGCGCGGCTGCAACTGACCGGGATCGCGGTGCGCGACGTTGCCGCCAAGCGGACCGTGGAACTGCCCGCCCGGCTGTTCACCACCGAGGCCGTGCCGCTGGTCAAGGACGCCGACATCGTCATTGAGCTGCTCGGCGGACTGGAACCGGCGCGGTCGCTGATCCGCAGCGCCATCGACAGCGGCGCCGCCGTCGTCACCGGCAACAAGGCCCTGCTGGCCGCCGACGGCCAGGACCTCTACGCCCGTGCCGACGAAGCCGGCGTCGAGCTTTCCTTTGAAGCGGCAGTTGCCGGCGCCATTCCGCTGCTCCGGCCCATCCGCGAGTCGCTGGCCGGCGACCGCATCACCAAGGTGATGGGCATCGTCAACGGCACCACCAACTACATCCTGGACCAGATGGATTCCACCGGGGCCCAGTTTGCCGACGCGCTGGCCGCCGCGCAGGAACTCGGCTACGCCGAAGCGGACCCCACGGCCGACATCGAAGGCCACGACGCCGCCGCCAAGGGCGCGATCCTCGCGGAACTGGCCTTCCACACCGCGTTCGACCTGGCCGACGTCCAGTGCCAGGGCATCAGCTCCATCTCCGCGGACGACATTGCCGCGGCCAAGGACGCCGGCTACGTGATCAAGCTGCTCTCCATCGCCGAGCGGCTGCGCGGCGTGGACGGCCGCGAAGGCGTGGCCGTGCGCGTCCACCCGACCCTGCTGCCGCTCAAGCACCCGCTGGCAGCCGTGCATGGGGCATTCAACGCAGTCTTCGTGGAGGCCGAAAACGCCGGCGAAATGATGTTCTACGGCCAGGGCGCCGGCGGAGCGCCGACCGCCTCGGCCGTGGTGGGCGACGTGGTCAGCGCCGCCCGGCGCATGGTCGGCGGCGGCCCGGGACGGACCGAAACCCCCACGGTGGCCTTGCCCGCCGTCGGACTGGATTCGGTCAAGACCAGCTACTACATCGGCCTGGACGTGGCCGACCAGCCGGGCGTGCTCTCGCAGATCGCCGGCGTCTTCGCCGAGCACGGCGTCTCCATCGAGACCATGCGCCAAACCATCCACGCCGAAGACCCCCTGGCCTCTGCCAACGACGGTGGCCAAGTGACCGCCGAGCTGCGCTTCGTCACGCACCGGGCGTCCGAGGCTTCGCTGGCCGCGACGGTCGAAGCCGTGCGCGCACTCGATATTGTCAACGCTGTTACCTCTGTCCTGCGAGTAGAAGGAATCTAAGTGGCCCACCAATGGCGCGGCGTCATCCGTGAATACGCGGACCGGCTGCCGGTAACGGAGCAGACCGAGATCATCACCCTCGGCGAAGGCGGCACCCCGCTGGTGCGGGCCAAAGCCCTCTCCGAACTGACCGGCTCCGAGGTCTACCTGAAGGTGGAGGGGATGAACCCCACCGGCTCCTTCAAGGACCGCGGCATGACCATGGCCATGACAGCGGCGGTGGAGGCAGGTGCCAAGGCCGTGGTCTGCGCGTCCACCGGCAACACGTCCGCCTCGGCGGCCGCCTACGCCACCCAGGCCGGGCTGAAGTGCGCGGTGCTGGTCCCCGCTGGCAAGATCGCCATGGGCAAGATGAGCCAGGCGATCGCGCACGGCGCCGAAATCATCCAGATCAACGGCAACTTCGACAACTGCCTGGAAGTGGCCCGCAAACTCTCCGAGGCCTACCCGGTGTTCCTGGTGAACTCGGTGAATCCGGCGCGCATCCAGGGCCAGAAGACGGCGGCCTTCGAGACGGTTGACTACCTGGGCGACGCCCCGGACATCCACGTGATGCCGGTGGGCAACGCGGGCAACATCACCGCCTACTGGAAGGGCTACCAGGAGTACGCCGCGCCGTACGAATCGGCCACTGCCGGCATGCTGGGCCCGGTCGCCACCAAGACCCCGACGCTCTGGGGCTTCCAGGCCGCCGGTGCCGCCCCGCTGGTGCTGGGCCACCCGGTGACCGAGCCGGAGACCATCGCCACCGCGATCCGGATCGGTAACCCGGCCTCCTGGGACACCGCCATCGCCGCCCGCGACGAGTCCGGCGGACTGATCGATTCCGTGACCGACGACGAAATCCTGGCCGCGCACCGCTGGCTGTCCTCGAAGGAGGGCGTCTTCGTGGAGCCGGGTTCTGCTGCCGGCGTGGCCGGCGTGATCAAGAAGCACGCCGCCGGCGACGTGCCGTCGGGCAAGACCATTGTCATCACGGTCACCGGCCACGGCCTGAAGGACCCGCAGTGGGCACTGCGAACCGAGGATGGCAGCGAAGCGTCGCCGATCAAGGTGGACTTCGACGTGGTCAGCGTGGCCTCCGCCCTGGGTCTTGAGTAGCAGCACCTTGGCGGGGGAGGACGCCGCGGTGGCCGGCCGCGTCGCGCCCGGCCAGCGCATCACGGTGCGGGTGCCGGCCACCAGCGCCAACCTGGGTCCGGGCTTCGACAGCCTGGGCCTGGCCCTCGCGTTCCACGACACCGTCACGGTGGAGTCGACCGACGACGGCGTCTTCCAGGCGTCCGTCACGGGCGAGGGCGCGGCCAACCTGCCCACGGACGAATCGCACCTGATCATCCGCACCCTGCGCAGTACGCTGCGCGAGGCAGGGTACGACGCCGGTGGGTTGCGTTTGGAAGCCGAGAACCTGATCCCGCATGGGCGGGGGATGGGTTCCTCCGCCGCCGCCGTGGTGTCCGCCGTGCTGTTGGCCGATGCCCTGCTTCCGGAGCGGGCACGCCTGGGTGCCGGGAAGATTCTGCAGATCTGTTCGGCCCTGGAAGGCCATCCCGATAACGTGGCGCCGGCTCTGAGCGGCCAGTTGGCCATCTCTTGGGAGGAAGTCGGGGTGTACTACAGCACCTGCGTCCCGATCTGCCAGGACATCGTGCCGGTGGTGGCGATACCCTCCTACGAACTCTCCACCGAAACGGCACGGAATCTGCTGCCTGCCTCGGTGCCGCACCACGTTGCCGCCGCCAACTCCGGCCGCGCCGCGCTGTTGGTCCACGCACTCACCCGCGACCCCTCCCTGCTGCGGGCCGGAACCGAAGAGTGGCTGCACCAACGGCACCGGGCGCCGGCCATGAAGCCCAGCGCCGCCCTCATCGAGGCGCTGCGCAGCGAGGGCTATGCCGCCGTCGTCTCCGGCGCCGGACCCACCGTCATGACGCTTGCCGCGAATGAGGCCGAAGCGGTGCAGGTCCAGAAGGCCATCGCCACCCATCTGGAGCAGCACGACATGCCGGGAAGCTGGCGTGTTCTGAAACTGGCAGTGGACACAGATGGTGCTAAAGTGGAAGTGCACCCCCGGGATTAACCGGCGAGGAATCCTGCCCGGATGCTCCGGATCACTCAAGCCGAGCAGCCGTTGAGGTAGAATCCACGTTCCAGGTGCAGCCTTTTAGGAGCCTTCCGCGGCACTCAACGGCGTTGCTGTCGGCCATCGGCCGGACAGGACCTCCCTCGTTCCAGCCGGATGGCTTGTTTCAAAGGCTTTCATATCTGTTCACCCGGACTTTCCTCGGCATGACGCCGGAGGCAACAACGGGCCCCGGCCGCGCTTCTCATGCTTGGTCGGGTGGCAAACAACGCGGTGCGCTTCATATGCACACCGCCCGACGAGGGGGAAGGATCCTTCGTGACCGAAACCACTGACCTGACTGCAGGTGTGGAAACAATAGACTCTCCTGCACCGAAGAGTGCAGGCCTTGCCGGTCTGAAGCTGGCCCAGCTGCAGGTGCTGGCCGGACAGCTCGGCATCACCGGCGGCTCCCGGATGCGCAAGGGCGACCTTGTCACTGCGATTTCCGACCACCAGCGCGGATCTTCGGTTGCAGACCGTGCAGCCAAGAAGGCCGACCAGCCGGCGCGCACCGAAGCTCCTGCTCCGGTGAAGGAAGAGACCGCCGGCACGGCCGGTGAGGGCGCCGGCAGCACGCCCGGCGGTGACCTCACCAAGGCCGCCGAGCGGGTCAGCCGTACCCGCAACCGTAACCGCCGCGCCAGCAGCGACGGCACGGTGGCATCTGCCGACGGCGAGGCCACGGCCTCGAACACCGCCACCGCGGCGCCGGCCGAGGCCCCTGCCCAGGCCCCGGCCGCGGAGACCGTCCAGGCCGACGGCGAAGTCCGCCAGGAGCGCCGCGGCCGCGGACGCAACCGCCGTTCGGACTCCGGCCAGCAGGACGCAGCCGAGACCAAGGCCGACACCCAGCAGGACACCGCCGAAGCCGGCAAGCAGGACGAAAAGAAGGACGGCCAGGACGGCGCCCAGCAGCAGCAGTCCGGCCGCGGCGAAGGCCAGTCAGACCGCCGCAACCGCGATCGCAACCGCAACCGCAACGAGGCCGACCGCGACAGCCGGGACACCCGCGACAGCCGGGACACCCGCGACACCCGTCAGGACACCCGCGACAACCGGCAGGACAGCCGGGACAACCGTCAGGACGACGGCGAGGACGGCGGCCGCGGACGCAACCGCAACCGCCGCAACCGCCGCGACAACGACACCAACACCCGTTACCGCGACCGGAACGAGCGCCGCCGCGGCCGCGACCGCGGCCCGGATGTGGACGACACCGAGGTCTCGGACGACGATGTGCTGCTGCCCGTCGCCGGCATCCTGGACGTGCTGGAGAACTACGCCTTCGTGCGTACCTCCGGCTACCTGCCCGGACCGAACGACGTCTACGTCTCGCTGGCCCAGGTCAAGAAGTACAACCTGCGCAAGGGCGACGCCGTCGTCGGCGCCATCCGCGCCCCCCGCGACGGCGATTCGGGCGGCCAGAGCAGCCGGCAGAAGTTCAACGCGCTGGTCAAGCTCACTAACGTCAACGGCAAGCCGGTGGAAGACAACAAGGACCGCGTTGACTTCACCAAGCTGGTACCGCTCTACCCGTCGGAGCGCCTGCGCCTGGAGACTGAGCCGAAGAAGATCGGCCCCCGCGTCATCGACCTGGTGGCCCCGATCGGCAAGGGCCAGCGCGGCCTGATCGTCTCCCCGCCGAAGGCCGGCAAGACGCTGATCCTGCAGTCCATCGCCAATGCGATCACCACCAACAACCCTGAGGTCCACCTCATGATGGTGCTGGTCGACGAGCGGCCTGAAGAGGTCACCGACATGCAGCGCACGGTCAAGGGCGAGGTCATTGCCTCCACCTTCGACCGTCCCGCCGATGACCACACCACCGTGGCCGAACTGGCCATCGAGCGCGCCAAGCGCCTGGTGGAAATGGGCATGGACGTGGTGGTCCTGCTGGACTCGATGACCCGCCTGGGCCGCGCCTACAACCTGGCCGCCCCGGCTTCCGGCCGCATCCTCTCCGGCGGTGTGGATTCGTCCGCACTGTACCCGCCGAAGCGCTTCTTCGGTGCCGCCCGCAACATCGAAAACGGCGGCTCCCTGACCATCCTCGCCACGGCTTTGGTGGAGACCGGGTCCAAGATGGACGAGGTCATCTTCGAGGAATTCAAGGGCACCGGCAACATGGAACTGCGCCTGTCCCGCTCGCTGGCCGACAAGCGCATCTTCCCGGCCGTCGACGTCAACGCCTCCGGCACCCGCCGCGAGGAGAACCTGCTCTCGCCCGAAGAGGTCAAGATCATGTGGCGCCTGCGCCGCGTCCTCTCCGGACTGGACACCCAGCAGGCGCTAGAACTGCTCACCGGCAAGATCCGGGAAACGCAGTCCAACGTGGAATTCCTGATGCAGGTCCAGAAGACGACGCTCGGCTCGAAGGCCGAGAACGACAAGTAGCTGCCTAATAGCCGCTGATTTTTTGCCGGCCCCGCCCCTACGCCGGGCGGCCCAGGATCTGCGATCCTGAGCCGCCCGGCTCCGGTAGGCCCGATGCCACTCCCGGGCCGGCAAAAAAATCAGCGGCTGTTGCTGTTAATTCGGCTTTGCCTGCCCGTCCTTGTCGTTGCTATTTAGACTTGTTGTGAGTCGAAAGAGGTTTGAAGATGTTTGAGTCCGTTCAGGGGTTGCTCGATGAGCATGCCCAGCTGCAGAAGGAATTGAGCGACCCTGCTGTCTATGCCGACCAGGCGCGGGCGCGGAAGCTGGGGCGGCGTTCGGCGGAGCTGAACGGCATTGTGGAGGCGCACAAGCGCTGGTCGCACCTGTCGGACGATCTCGAAGCGGCACGCGAACTTGCCGACGAGGATCCGGAACTGGCGGCCGAGGTGCCGGGCCTGGAGGCCGAAGTCGAGACCGCCCAGGAACGGCTCCGCCGGCTGCTGATCCCGCGGGATCCGGACGACGCCCGCAACGTGATCATCGAGGTCAAGGGCGGCGAAGGCGGCGACGAGGCGGCACTGTTCGCGGGCGACCTGCTGCGGATGTACATGCGCTACGCGGAATCGCGCGGCTGGAAGACCGAAATCATCTCCGCGACGGAGTCCGACCTGGGCGGCTACAAGGACGTCCAGATGGCCATCAAGGGCAACTCCAACGACCCCGCCGAAGGCGTGTGGGCCAGGCTGAAGTTCGAGGGCGGCGTGCACCGCGTGCAGCGTGTCCCGGTGACCGAATCGCAGGGCCGCATCCATACCTCCGCTGCCGGCGTGCTGGTGCTGCCCGAAGTCGACGAGCCGGAAGAACTGGACATTCACCAGAACGACCTGAAGATCGATGTCTATCGTTCCTCGGGCCCCGGCGGCCAGTCCGTGAATACCACCGACTCGGCGGTGCGCATCACCCACCTGCCCACCGGCATCGTGGTGGCGATGCAGAACGAGAAGTCGCAGCTGCAGAACCGTGAGGCCGGCATGCGCGTGCTCCGTGCGCGGCTGCTGGCCCACCAGCAGGAGCAGATCGACGCCGCGAACTCCGAGACCCGCAAGTCCCAGATCCGCACCATGGACCGGTCCGAACGCATCCGTACCTACAACTTCCCGGAGAACCGGATCGCCGACCACCGCACCGGCTACAAGGCCTACAACCTGGACGCGGTGATGAACGGCGAACTGGAACCGGTGATCCAGTCGGCCATCCAGGCGGACGAGGAACACCGGCTGGCCGCCCTGGGCGAGGAAAACTAGCCAGCGGTGCCCGGCACGAATCTTGCCGACGCCCTCTCCGCCGCCGCCGCGCGGCTGGCAGAGGCCGGCGTCCCTTCGCCGCGGGTGGACGCCGAATTGCTCGCCGCCCACCTGCTGGGCGTCTCGCTGGGCCGCGTCCGTGCGCTGGCGCTGATGGACGCGGAGTCTCCGGACGGACTTGAGGACCTGGTGGCCGAACGCGCCACCCGCGTTCCGCTGCAGCACATTACCGGCCGGGCCTTCTTCCGGCACCTTGAACTGCAGGTGGGGCCGGGCGTCTTCGTGCCGCGGCCGGAGACCGAAACCGTCGCCCAGCACGCCATCGACCAGGCGCTGGCGCTGCCCGCGGCCAAAGTCGTGGACCTGGGCACCGGCTCCGGCGCCATCGCCGCCGCCGTCGCCAGCGAAGTGCCCTCGGCCACCGTGTACGCGGTGGAACTCAGCGACCTCGCGCATGCCTGGGCCCAGCGGAACCTGGCTCCGCTGGGCGTCACCCTGCTCAGGGAGGACCTGCGCACCGCGCTGTCCGCGCACGACGGAACCTTCGACGTCGTCGTGTCCAATCCGCCCTACATTCCCGCCGAAGCGGTCCCGCGCGAGCCCGAGGTCGCCGACCACGATCCGCAGATGGCGCTCTACGGCGGGGGAGCGGACGGGATGGAGCTGCCGGCCGCCACCGCGGCAACCGCTGCGCGACTGTTGAAGCCCGGCGGCTACTTCATCATGGAGCATGCCGAGGTCCAGGCCGCAGCGGTGCTGTCCCTCCTGCAGGCTGCCGGATGCTGGCAGCAGGTGGCTACCGAGTACGATCTAACCGGGCGCGAGCGGGCCACGTCCGCTCGACGGTTATGAGAATGGAACAATGAAACTGTGAGCACCACGTTCAACTGCACCGACGCCGCTGACCGCAGCGAGGGACTGGCTGCCGCACAAGCCGCCCTCGCAGACCGGCAGTGTGTTGTCATGCCCACCGATACGGTCTACGGCATCGCCGCCGACGCGTTCTCGCCCCAGGCGGTGGCCACGCTGCTGGCCGCCAAGGGCCGCGGGCGGAAAATGCCGCCGCCGGTGCTGGTGCCGCGGCCGCAGACCATGGACGGCCTCGCCACCGACGTGAGCGACGAAGCCCGCGCCCTCGCCGATGCGTTCTGGCCGGGCGGCCTGACGCTGATTTTCCGTGCCCAGCCGTCGCTGACCTGGGACCTGGGCGAAACCAAGGGCACCGTCGCCCTGCGCATGCCCGACGACGAGCTCGCGCTGGAACTGCTGGCAGCCACCGGACCCTTGGCCGTGTCCTCCGCCAACCGCACCGGCCAACCCTCGGCGCAGACGGCCGCGCAGGCCATGGAGCAGTTGGCTGAGTCGGTGGACGTCTATTTGGAAGATGGCTTTCGTCCTGCCGAAGGCGCGACGGCGGTGCCTTCCACCATCGTGGACTGCACCTCCAGCCCGCTGCGGGTGGTGCGCGAAGGCACCATCAGCCTGGAAGCCTTGCGCACGGTCGTCCCGGATGTCCTGGGCCTCGGGGAGACGGTAGAAGCATGAGCCGCGATTCCGCTCTTCCGGCCGGCAAAACGGCCAGCAGCGACCGCGCCCTGTGGCTGTGGTCGCAGATCCTGCTGGACTCCCTTGCCTGGGTCGTGGCAATTCTGCTGGCCGTTTTCCTGCGCTACGAGATGACGCTGAGTCCTGCCAAGATTCCCGGCATCATCCTGCTCTGCGCGCTGGCAATAGCGGCCCAGGTGGCCGTCGGGTCCGCCTTCGCACTGTACAAGGGGCGCTACAGTTTCGGCAGTTTCCACGAGGCCAAGCTGCTGGTCATGGTGACCATCTCGGTGTCCGTGATCCTGACCCTCGGACTGCTGACGTTCGGCATCTCGCTCGGCATCGCGCGCGGCATCGGCCTGATCGCGTTCCCCTTCGCCTGTCTGTTCATGGCGGCGGTGCGCTACCTGAAGCGGATGTATGTGGAAAGCAAAGCCAAGCCGGGCGAACAGGCCGAACGGACGCTGATTTTCGGCGCCGGGTTTGTGGGCAACAACATCGTGACCCGGATGAGCAACGACCCCGCCTCTCCGTGGCTGCCGGTGGGGCTGATCGACGACGATCCGGCCAAGAAGCACCTGCGCATCGCGTCAGTTCCGGTCCTGGGCCGGATGGAAGACCTGCCGGAGATCGTGCAGCGCACCCAGGCAACCGTCCTGCTCGTGGCGATCGCGGACATCGACTCCGTGCAGATGCGCAAGATCTCCGACACCATCGCCGGCCTGAACGTGCGGGTCTTGGTGGTGCCGCCGCTGAAGGACATGCTGACCGGACGGCAGGACTTTTCCTTCCGCGAGGTGGCGATTGAAGACCTGATCGGGCGCCAGCCGGTGGATATCCACGTGGAGGAAATCGCCCATTACGTGACCGGCAGGCGGGTGCTGGTCACCGGCGCCGGCGGGTCCATTGGTTCCGAGCTCTGCCGGCAGATCCACGCCTTCCAGCCGTCCGAACTGATCATGCTGGACCGTGACGAGACCGGTTTGCAGGGCACCCAGATTTCCATCACCGGACAGGGTCTGCTCACGGGCAAGGACACCGTGCTGGCCGACATCCGCGACGCCGGTGCACTCGAAGCCATCTTCCTGGACCGCAAGCCGGAAGTGGTGTTCCACGCCGCGGCGCTGAAGCACGTCTCGCTGCTGGAGCAGTATCCGGAGGAAGCCTGGAAGACCAATGTGCTCGGCTCGCTGAACGTGCTGCGTGCTGCACGCGCTGCCCGGGTCGAGACCTTCGTCAATGTTTCCACCGACAAGGCCGCCAACCCCACCACCGTGCTGGGCCACTCCAAGCGGGTAGCTGAGAAGCTGACAGCCTGGGTCGCGCAGCAAACCGGACTGAAGTACGTCTCCGTCCGGTTCGGCAACGTGCTGGGCAGCCGCGGATCGGTACTGCCGCTGTTCAGCGAGCAGATCCGCAAGGGTGGTCCGGTCACCGTTACCGATGCCGAAGCCACCCGCTTCTTTATGACCATCCCGGAAGCTTGCCAGTTGGTGATCCAGGCCGGCGCCATCGGCACCGGCGGCGAAGTGTTGATTTTGGACATGGGCGAACCGGTGAAGATCCTGGATGTGGCCGAGCGGATGATCGCCATGTCAGGCCGGGACATCGAGATCGTCTTCACCGGCCTGCGCCCGGGGGAGAAGCTGCACGAAGACCTGATCGGGGAGGGCGAGACCGACTCGCGGCCGCTGCACCCCAAGATTTCGCACGCGTCCATCCAGGGACTTGATCCCGACCGGATGAGCCTGACCGACTGGAAGAGCCGGCAGCATCTGGTCTCTGCATCCACCGGTGCACTGGACACCGTCCCGCTGGCGGTTGCCCCGGACGACAACCTTGAGCCCGACGGGCAGGAGCGGGCCTCGTGACCACGGCCGTGGTGGCCGTTGTTGCGGCCCTTCTGCTGAGCCTGCTGCTGCCGTTCGCGCTGATTCCGCTGCTCAAACGGCACGGAGTGCTTGATGTGCCGAATGAACGTTCTTCGCACACGCGGGCGGTGGTCCGCGGCGTCGGCATCACCGTCGCCGTCGGCCTGCTGGCCGGGCTCCTGATTGCCGGCCTCGGCGGTGCTGCGGAAGCACCGCAGTTGCTGCTGGCCGTTGCCGTGGTGGCTGCGGCGGCCGCACTGCTGGGCTGGGTCGAGGACTTCCGCGGGCTGTCCATCCGTGGACGGGCCGCGCTGCAGCTAGGCATCGGCGCCGGCGGAACAGCGCTGGCCATCGAACTCACCGGCCAGACATGGTGGTGGCTGCCACTGGGCGCCCTGGCGCTGGCCGCCTACATCAACATCGCCAATTTCATGGACGGGGTCAACGGGATCTCCGGGCTGCATGGCACCGCGGAGGGACTGATGTTCGCCGCCATCGGGGCAGTCACCGGCCACAGCTGGCTGGTGGTCGGCGGTGCCGTGGTGGCTGCCGCGTTCGTGGCGTTCCTGCCGTGGAATCTCGGGCGGGGCAACGTCTTCCTGGGCGACGTCGGCAGCTACCTGCTGGGCGCCTCGCTGGCCATGCTCGGCCTGACGGCGTTTCTCGACGGTGTGCCAGCCGAGTACCTTTTGGGGCCGGTGGCCATCTACTTGGCGGACACGCTCGCCACGCTGCTGCGCCGGATCAGTGCGGGGGAGCGGTGGTACGCACCGCACCGCACGCACGTCTACCAGCGGCTGACGGACGTGGGCTTCAGTCACCTGCAGTCGGCGCTGCTGGTCACCGGCTGCTCACTGCTGACCGGTTTGTGCGGCTACTTGGCCGCCGAATCTGACCTGAAGGGAAAGGCCGCCGCCATCGCCGCCGGCGCCGCCATCGTCGTTTTCTATTTACGTTCGCCGGTGATCTTCAGCCGGCGCTCAACGAACGCTGCGGGCCCCGCAGCGTAACAGCAAGGCCGGAATCGTCGGCCAGTTCTATCTCATGTAGAATTATTCCGGCCGGTTCCGGCCAGCTGACTTCGCCTGCAACCGAAACGGACTACTCAATGCGCGCTTCCCGCCACGACGGCACTCCTGCCGCCGGCGGAGCCATCGACGCATCCGGTCCGACCCGGTCGCCATGGCTGAAGATCCTTTGCGCTTCCCTGGTGGCAAGCGGCGGAGCCGCCGTGCTGATCATCGCGACGGCGGGCATCGTGGCCGGCGCAGTAGGTGCGGTGAGCGCCCTGCTCGGCGCCGTGCTGGTGATGCTGTTCTTCGCCATTAGCTTGCTGGTGGGCCATTTTGTGGGTCGGTCGAATCCGTCCGGTGCCATCGGTGCCTTCATCGCCACCTACGTCATCAAAGTGGTGGGATTCGGTGCCGCGCTGTTCCTCATTGGGACGCCGGACTGGCTGGAGCGCACCTGGTTCTTCGTCGCGGCGGTTACCGCCGTCGTCGTCTGGCAGGCAGCAGAAGTGTTCGCCTTCTCGCGCACCCGGCATCAGCTGTACGCCGATCCCGAGCCGGCGCCGGAAGACCGTGAGCAGCAGCCGAAGGGGGAGTCCTCCCATGGCGGCTAAAGGCTCATCCGGACCCACGAACAACGGTTCCGGCGACCACTCCACCTACCAAGGCGGCAACACCCTCCTGACCTATATAGTTGGCGGGATCATCGCCTGGGGTTTGGTAGGCTGGGGGTTGGACTATCTGCTGGATACCCGCTGGCTGATTTTCGCCGGCGCCGTTCTAGGCGCTGGAGGCGGATATTACTTGGCCCGCAAACACAAGCTCACGCGCGGCGCTCGGCGTCGCCATGAGGGCGGCCCGGGGGACCACACCTAAATGTCAGAAAACTTCATATGGTGGCCTGCCTTGACGGCGATCCACCCTGAAACGCCCATAGATGGACACTGCAGAGAGGAAACGCGTTGATCGCGCTTGCGCTTCCGGCGGCCGCTAATGAAGGTGGCTTCGTCCCACCGAGCCTCGAAGATATGCATCTACCGGAGATTCTTCCGTGGATGGCCCCCTACGGCGAGGGCTTCGGCAAGCAGATGCTGCTGGTCCTGCTGTCCGTCGTCTTGATTTCCTGGTTCTTCATCGTGGCCTCCCGCCGCCGCCAGCTTGTCCCGGGCAAGCTGCAGTACCTGGGCGAAATGAGCTACAACTTCGTCCGAAACTCGGTGGGTAAGGACATCATCGGTGAGCGCGACTTCAAGCCGTTCGTGCCGCTCCTGTTCGCACTGTTCTTCTTCATCCTGGTGAACAACCTCTTCGGTTCCATCCCGCTGATCCAGCTGCCGACCCCGTCCCACGTGGGAACGGCCTACGCCCTGGCCGGCATCGTCTACATCACCTGGATTGTGCTCGGCATCAGGAAGCACGGCATCGGCTACTTCAAGCTGGCCGTGGTGCCTTCCGGTGTGCCGAAGGCCATCCTGCCGCTGGTCGTGCTCATCGAGATCATCTCCACCTTCCTGGTCCGCCCGGTCACGCACAGCCTGCGTCTCTTCGCCACCATGCTGGCCGGCCACCTGATCATCATGCTGGCCGCAGCGGGCACCCAGTTCCTGCTGGTGGAAGCCGATTTCTGGTTGAAGCCGCTGGGCATCCTCACTCTCGCCGGTGGCGTGGCCATGTACTTCTTCGAAATCCTGATCCAGGTTCTGCAGGCCTACGTGTTCGTCCTGCTGACCGCGATCTACATCCAAGGCTCCCTGGCCGAGGAACACTAAGTTTCCCCTCTGGGGAAGAACCTGAACCAACAACCTGCCCCCTGGGCATCTTGAAAGGAAAAAAATGGAAGGCAATATCAACCTCGTCGGTTACGGTCTCTCCGCTATCGGCGGTGCCATCGGTGTGGGCCTCGTGTTCGCTGCTTACATCAACGGCGTTGCCCGCCAGCCGGAGGCACAGCGCGTGCTTCAGCCGATCGCGTTCCTGGGCCTGGCGCTGACTGAAGCTCTGGCCATCCTCGGTCTGGTGTTCGCGTTCGTCCTCTAATCAAGGCAACGCGAACCATCCACACCGAATAGATAGGACGGGTGAGATATGAATCAGGCAATGATCCTCGCCGCCGCGGAGGGTGCTAATCCTCTGATCCCTAACGTCTGGGAAATCGTCGTCACGCTGATCGGCTTCGCGATCCTCATGTACATCGTCGCCAAGTTCGTCGTTCCGGCGTTTGAGAAGACGTTTGCAGAGCGGACCGAAGCCATCGAAGGCGGGATCGCTAAGGCGGAGGCAGCTCAGGCTGAAGCCAGCGCTGCACTGGACGAGTACAAGCAGCAGTTGATGGACGCCCGCACGGAAGCCAACCGCATCCGTGAGGAAGCCCGCGCCGAAGGCGCCCAGATCCTGGCGGAGCTCAAGGAAAAGGCGCAGTCCGAAGCCGCACGCATCAGCGAGCAGGCCCAGGTCCAGATTGACGCCGAGCGTCAGGCTGCGGTGACTTCGCTGCGCAGCGAGGTCGGATTCTTGGCGACCGAACTGGCTGGCAAGATCGTCGGCGAAGCGCTCAATGACGACGAGCGTTCTGCGCGCGTCGTGGATCGCTTCCTTGCCGACCTTGAGTCACAGAGTGCAGGTGCTGCTAAATAATGGCCGGTGTATCGAGCGAGTCGCTGAAAGCGGCACTGCAGGAGCTGGAAGCTAAGCTTCCCACCGCTTCGCTGTCCTTGGCCGAGGAACTCTTCGGGGTCCTGGGTGTCTTGGACAGCAATGCCGGACTGCGCCGTGCCCTGACCGATCCGTCGCGCGACAGCAAAGAGAAGGCCGAGATGTTCGGCCGTCTCCTCGAGGGGAAGGTCTCGGCAGACGCCCGGGACATCGTCACCTCGCTGGCTGCTAAGCGTTGGGCCTCTGCGCGCGACATCGGGGACGCCTTGGAGACCCTGGCGGCCACCACCGCCGTCGCCGTTGCAGAGAAGGGCCAGGGTGTAGACGGACTCGAAGGTCTGGAGCGCGACCTGTTCGCGTTCAACCGCGTTGTCGGGTCGGATCACGACCTGCAGCGCGCCTTGGTTGAGCCCCAGGCTTCGGACGAAGCCAAGACGGCGCTGGCACTGCAGCTGGTGCCAAGCGCGGGTCCCGCAGCCCAGCTGCTGATCCGGCAGGCGGTGTCCGCACCGCGCGGCATCAAGCCCACGGCATTGGTAGAGCGGTTCGTCCAGCTGGTGGCCAAGCGCCAACAGCGCTGGATCGCTGAAGTCAGCGTCACCCGTCCGCTGACCAGCGAACAGGCGACCCGCCTGCAGTCCGGCCTTGACCGGCTGTACGGCCGCGGACTGAAGATGAACGTCAACGTTGATCCGAGACTGGTTGGCGGCGTGCGGGTCATGGTCGGGGACGAGGTTGTGGATGCGTCCGTGATCTCCCGCCTGGCTGAACTCCGCAGGAGTCTCACGGTGTAGTTTCCTCACGGAGACTGGGACCGGAAGCCTCACACAGACTGAATTACACACCGGTCGTCGCGCACCCCGCGATGATCACAAACACAGGAGAGCAGGGACTGCAGATGGCCGAATTGACCATCAACGCCGACGACGTCCGCAATGCGCTGAACGAGTTCGCGGCGTCCTATGAACCCGGAAGCGCCGAGCGGGTCGAAGTCGGCCACGTGACCAGTGCCAGCGATGGCATCGCCCGTGTCGAGGGTCTTCCCTCGGTCATGGCAAACGAACTGCTGCGTTTCGAGAACGGCGTTTTGGGCCTGGCCCAGAACCTCGACACCCGCGAAATCGGCGTCGTGATCCTCGGCGACTTCACCGGCATCGAAGAAGGCATGGAAGTTCACCGCACCGGTGAGATCCTGTCCGTCCCGGTCGGCGACGCCTACTTGGGCCGCGTCGTGGACCCCCTGGGCCACCCGATCGACGACAAGGGCCCGATCGAGTCGAACGAGCGCCGTGCACTGGAGCTGCAGGCTCCGGGCGTCACCCAGCGGAAGTCAGTGCACGAGCCGCTGCAGACCGGTATGAAGGCCATCGACGCCATGATTCCGATCGGTCGCGGCCAGCGCCAGCTGATCATCGGCGACCGTCAGACCGGCAAGACCGCCATCGCCGTCGACGCCATCCTGAACCAGAAGGCCAACTGGGAGTCCGGCGACGTCACCAAGCAGGTCCGCTGCATCTACGTGGCGATCGGCCAGAAGGCATCGACCATCGCTGCCGTTCGCCAGACCCTGGAAGACAAGGGTGCGCTGGAGTACACCACTATTGTGGCGTCGCCCGCATCCGACCCGGCTGGCTTCAAGTACTTGGCGCCTTACGCAGGCTCGGCCATCGGCCAGCACTGGATGTACGGCGGCAAGCACGTCCTGATCATCTTTGATGACCTCTCCAAGCAGGCCGAAGCCTACCGCGCCGTGTCGCTGCTGCTGCGCCGCCCGCCGGGACGCGAGGCCTACCCGGGCGACGTGTTCTACCTGCACTCCCGCCTGCTGGAGCGTTGTGCCAAGCTCTCCGACGAGCTGGGCGCGGGCTCGATGACCGGCCTGCCGATCATCGAGACCAAGGCAAACGACGTCTCGGCCTACATTCCGACCAACGTCATCTCGATCACGGACGGTCAGATCTTCCTGCAGTCCGACCTGTTCAACGCCAACCAGCGTCCGGCCGTTGACGTGGGCGTGTCCGTCTCCCGCGTGGGCGGCGCAGCACAGGTCAAGGCGATGAAGAAGGTCTCCGGCACCCTGAAGCTGGACCTGGCCCAGTACCGCGATATGCAGGCATTCGCCATGTTCGCGTCGGACCTCGACGCAGCATCTCGCCAGCAGCTGACCCGCGGTGCCCGTTTGATGGAACTGCTCAAGCAGGGCCAGTACACGCCGTACCCGATGGAGGATCAGGTTGTCTCCATCTGGGCCGGTACCAACGGCTACTTGGACGATGTTCCGGTCGAGGATGTCACCCGCTTCGAGACCGACTTCCTCTCGCACCTGAGGCACCGCAGCTCGGTGCTGACGACCATCGCGCAGACGAACCTGCTCGAGGATTCCACGGTGGACGAGTTGAAGTCGCAGATCGTCGACTTCAAGCAGGGCTTCTTCGGGGAGGGCGACAACCGTCTGGTTGGCGCCGGCCGCGAAGAGTACGACGCCCTGGCCGAAGACGAAGTTGCCCAGGAACAGATCGTCAGGCAGAAGCGCTAATTCATCTTCGTTGATCGGGCGGGACCACACCGCGGTCCCGCCCGGCCGCCGAGGACGAGGAAAGGAAGAGTATGGGAGCCCAGATTCGGGTCTACCGCCAGAAGATCGCATCGACTTCGTCGCTGCGGAAAATCTTCAAGGCGATGGAGCTGATCGCCGCCTCACGCATTGGCAAGGCCCGCAGCCGTGTCGCGGCTTCGATGCCGTACGCCAATGCGATCACCCGTGCCGTTTCTGCTGTGGCTTCGCAGTCCGAGATCGATCATCCGCTGACCACCGAGCCGGAGCAGATCCGCAGGGCCGCCGTGCTCGTGCTGACCTCCGACCGCGGTCTGGCGGGGTCGTACTCCGCGTCCGTGCTGAAGCAGGCCCAGTCCCTGACTGAGCTGCTTCACGGAGAAGGCAAGGAAGTCCGCCACTACCTGGTCGGCCGCAAGGCGCAGGCCTACTTCGACTTCCGGAACATCCAGTACCAGCAGGTCTGGTCGGGCGGTACGGACTCTCCCGAGTTCAGCACCGCCCGCGAGATCGGCGAGGAACTGCTCTCCGACTTCAACACGCCGTTCGAGGACGGTGGCGTGGACGAGATTCACATCGTCTACACCCGCTTCAAGTCCATGGTTGTCCAGGAGCCTGCGGTCATCCGACTGCTGCCGCTGGAGGTTGTGGAAGAAGAGGCCACCGCGGAGACCGACCTGCTGCCGCTGTACGAGTACGAGCCGGAGCCCGAACAGGTTCTGAACGCACTGCTGCCGCGCTACATCGAGTCGCGCATCTTCGCGGCATTGCTGCAGGCTGCGGCCAGCGAGCTTGCCGCCCGCCAGCGAGCGATGAAGTCCGCCAGCGACAACGCCACGGACCTGATCGAGAAGTACACGCGTCTGCGCAACAACGCGCGTCAGGCAGAGATTACGCAGGAACTCACCGAAATTGTCGGTGGCGCGGACGCCCTGGCAGCGTCCTAATCAGTCCCTGCAGCAACAGCACACATAAACCACGCCATCGAAACTGAGAAGTGAGAAAGATGACTGCCCAAACCATCGAGCACGGAACCGGTTCCGTCGCTACGGGCGCTACCGGCCGTATCGCCCGTGTCATCGGCCCGGTTGTCGACGTCGAATTCCCGGCGGACGCAATCCCCGCAATGTACAACGCCCTCACCGCTGAGATCACCCTCAACGGCGAGACCCGCACCATCACCTTCGAGACCGCGCAGCACCTGGGCGACAACCTGGTCCGCGCTATCTCGCTG
Organism: Arthrobacter sp. Dra40; assembly: GCF_059091905.1. Classification (NCBI taxonomy): domain Bacteria; kingdom Bacillati; phylum Actinomycetota; class Actinomycetes; order Micrococcales; family Micrococcaceae; genus Arthrobacter; species Arthrobacter sp. Dra40. The sequence goes on along the minus strand of NZ_JBNHHB010000007.1, from coordinate 14,495 downwards.
CAGGCCACCGACGGACTGGTCCGCGGCACCACGGTGCAGGACCTCGGCTCCCCGATCACCGTGCCCGTGGGCGACGGCGTCAAGGGCCACATCTTCAACGTCCTGGGCGAGCCGCTCGACGTCGAAGCCTCCCAGCTGGAAATCACCGAGCGCTGGCCGATCCACCGCAAGGCACCGAACTTCGCCGAGCTGGAAGGCTCCACCGAGATGCTGGAGACCGGCATCAAGGTGATCGACCTGCTGACCCCGTACATCAAGGGCGGCAAGATCGGCCTGTTCGGCGGCGCCGGCGTGGGCAAGACCGTGCTGATCCAGGAAATGATCACCCGTGTGGCCCGCAACTTCGGCGGTACTTCCGTGTTCGCCGGCGTCGGCGAGCGTACCCGTGAGGGCAACGACCTCTGGGTGGAAATGGAAGAAGCCGGCGTGCTCAAGGACACCGCCTTGGTGTTCGGCCAGATGGATGAGCCGCCGGGAACGCGACTGCGCGTGGCCCTGTCTGCCCTGACCATGGCGGAGTACTTCCGCGATGTTCAGAAGCAGGACGTGCTGCTGTTCATCGACAACATCTTCCGGTTCACCCAGGCTGGTTCCGAGGTCTCCACGCTGCTGGGCCGTATGCCCTCGGCCGTGGGCTACCAGCCGAACCTGGCCGACGAGATGGGTGTGTTGCAGGAACGCATCACCTCCACCAAGGGCCACTCGATCACCTCGATGCAGGCGATCTACGTCCCCGCGGATGACTACACCGACCCGGCTCCGGCGACCACCTTCGCCCACCTGGATGCGACCACGGAACTTTCCCGTGAAATCGCTTCGCGTGGCCTGTACCCGGCCGTGGATCCGCTGACCTCGACGTCGCGCATCCTGGATCCGCAGTACATCGGACAGGACCACTACAACACCGCTGTCCGCGTGAAGCAGATCCTGCAGAAGAACAAGGAACTGCAGGACATCATTGCCATCCTCGGCATCGATGAACTGGGCGAAGAAGACAAGATTGTCGTCGCACGCGCCCGCCGCATTCAGCAGTTCCTGTCGCAGAACACCTACACCGCCAAGCAGTTCACCGGCGTCGAGGGTTCCACGGTTTCCATCAAGGACACCGTGGAGGGCTTCAAGGCCATCTGCGACGGCGAGCTCGACCACATCGCCGAGCAGGCCTTCTTCAACGTCGGCGGCCTGGATGATGTTGAGCGCCAGTGGGCCAAGATCCAGGAACAGACCGGGAAGTAAGGCCTGTGGCTAATAATTCTGCTGAACTGGAAGTTGAGATTGTCGCGGCGGACCACTTCGTGTGGTCCGGCCAGGCAACAATGGTCAAGGCGCGGACCAGCGACGGCGAAATCGGGATCCTGCCCGGGCACACCCCGGTGCTGGCGGTCCTGGCCGCCGGCGAGCTGGCCATCGAGCCGGTTTCTGGTGACCGCATCACCGTGAATGTCGACGGCGGGTTCTTCTCCGTCGACAGCAACCGGGTTGTCATCGTCGCAGACAATGCGACGGCTGGCGACGAGGCCACGGCGACCCGCTAGCCGCCGGTGAACGGTCTCGACATCACGTTCGCCATTCTGGCCGCAGTGTTCCTGCTGCTGGTGTTGGCACTGATTGCCTTCGGGGTGCGCCGCTATCAACTGCGGCGCACTCTGGGCACCTTCGACGCCTCCATCGCCATGCTGCCCGGCAGCTGGCAGATGGGGGTTTGTCGTTATACGGACACCCATTTGGAATGGCTGCGCCTGCTGTCGTTAAGTCCCAAGCCGCGCTACAGGTTCCGGCGCAGCTCGCTGGAATTGCAGGGATGGCGGCAGCCGACCGAAGCCGAACGGGCAAAGATTCAGCCCGGTGCGATCGTCGTGATGCTGACGCATGAAAAACAGGACCTGTCCATGGCGATGACGTTCGACGTCTACGCAGGTCTGTCGTCGTGGCTGGAAGCCGGACCGGTGATCGGCATCGGCACCTGGCGCTAGTCCTGAATCTGGCGGCGCGGTTCCCCCGGGAGCCGCGCCGTCAGCCGTTTAACCAGCACAGTCGTGCCACAACCGTAGGATGGAATTCATGGATGAGGTGATCGTGGTGCGCGGACCCAGCACGCTCAACGGGCGGGTGGAGGTCTCGGGCGCCAAAAACAGCGTCTTGAAGCTGATGGCAGCAGTGCTGCTGGCGGAAGGCCGATCGACGATCACCAATGTGCCGGATATCCAGGACGTCTGGATCATGTCCGAACTGCTGCGCCGGCTCGGCTGCGCGGTGGACTACGACGTCGACGGTGCCAGCGTCCACATCGACGTGCCGACCGCGCCGGCGCACCAGGCGGACTACGACCTGGTCCGCGCCATGCGGGCCTCCATTTCCGTGCTGGGGCCGCTGGTGGCCCGCTGCCGCCAGGCCGAGGTGGCGCTGCCCGGGGGAGACGCCATCGGCAGTCGTGGACTGGATATGCACCGGTCCGGGCTGGAGCAAATGGGTGCGCGGATCAGCATCGACCACGGTTATCTGGTGGCCAAGGCGCCGAACGGACTGCACGGCGCCCACCACCGCCTGCCCTATCCGTCGGTCGGGGCTACCGAGAACCTGATGATGGCGGCAACGCTGGCCCGGGGAGTGACGGTGATCGACAATGCCGCGCGGGAACCGGAGATTACCGACATTGCCGACCTGCTGGTCTCTATGGGCGCGCGGATCGACGGGATTGGTTCGCCAACCCTGGTGGTCACCGGCGTCGAGCGCCTGCACCCGGTGCGCCACAGCACCGTGCCCGACCGCATTGTTGCCGGCACCTGGGCCTTTGCCGCTGCCATCACCGGCGGAACCGTGGATGTGGCCAAGTCCAACCCTGGCCACCTGGCCGTGGTGCTGGACAAACTGGCCCAGGCCGGCTGCAGGATTACCCGCCGGGACGACGGCTTCACGGTGGAAGGACCGCAGCGTCCGGACCCGATCAACGTTTCCACGCTGCCGTATCCGGGCTTCCCCACGGACCTGCAGCCGTTCGTCGTCGCCTTGAACGCCGTAGCCAACGGGCACGGGATGGTGACGGAAAACGTCTTCGAAGCGCGCTGGGGGTTCACCTCCGAACTGTCCCGGTTGGGCGCGGTGGTGCGGCTGGACGGGCACCATGCGCTGATCAAGGGCGTCCCGCAGCTGTCCGGTGCCCCGGTTGAAGCCAACGACATCCGTGCCGGAGCCGCTCTGGTGATCGCCGGGCTCGTGGCCGAAGGTACCACCGAGGTCCACGGGGTGGAGCACATCGACCGGGGGTATGAGCGGTTCGACGAGCGGCTGCGGTCCTTGGGCGGAGACGTGGTCCGGCTGGGGTCGCCGAAGTTGCCGGCCTGACACCGGAAACAGCAGAACCCCTCCGGATCCGTCCGAAGGGGTTCTGCTGGCGGTGCGCTGCCGTGGGCCGCGCGGTGCTGAAGCCGAAGCTAGATGACAGTGACGCCGGTGGCCTGCGGGCCCTTGGCTCCCTGGCCGATCTCGAAGCTCACACGCTGGTTCTCATCGAGCGTCTTGAAGCCGCCCGACTGGATCTCGGAGTAGTGAACGAAGACATCTCCGTCTGCCTCATCCGGAGTGATGAAGCCGAAGCCCTTTTCCGCGTTAAACCACTTGACGGTCCCCTGTGCCATTTAAATCTCCTCATCGTGGAACAGAATCAAGCCGGTACACCTCGTACCAACCCGGTTACTCCGTGGAAGATCCGAACAACAAGGCCCTCGGGCCGGACGCTGAGGAGCTTCACACTCGCAACATGTCTTGCGAGCATGAAAAACATCACCTACACAAAGACTGAGTTAAGCATCACATAAGCAACATGGGCGGTCAACGGTACAAAGGGCGATTCAATCTAAAATTAAGGAAGAGTTCGATTCGTGGTAAAAGCCCGCCGTGTGGTTCAGCGCGGCGGTAAGTCGAGCCAGCGTCCCCCGCGCAACACCGCGGTCAAGGCCAAGTCTCCGGAGGTCGCCAGGAGGTCGGCCCTGAATCCGATGGACAGTACGCCGGCTTCCCCTGCCAACCCCAGCACCGCGGCCGGCACGGCGGAGGCGGAGAAAACGGCGGTTTCCAGCGGGACCCCGGCAGCGACCGCACTGCGCACGCAGTCCAGGAGAGTGGCCGTGCCGCCGGCCAACGCGCCGCTGGCGGCCACCCTGGCAATGCCGCCCCTGACGCTCACATCGTTGGCGCCCAGCACATACCCGCCGTCGCCCAGCCCCGTGGCCGCCATCCCATCGGACACCAACACGATGTTGGCGCCGCCCACCAGGTCGAAAACGGTCAGCACGGTCTCCGGGTCCAGATGGATTCCATCGGCAATGAGTTCGACGGCGGCGCGCCCCGTTGCGGCGGCGCGCAAGCAGGCTGCCGCGGCACCGGGGGAGCGGTGGTGCAGGGGCGGCATCGCGTTGAACAAGTGCGTGACCAGAGGGCGCCGGCGGTCCCGGTCCACGCCGGCCTTCGCCAAACCCTCCGCCGCGCGGGCCAGCGAGGCGGCGGCCGTTGCGGCATCGGCGTCGGTATGCCCGAGGGACGGCGTCACGCCGAGCGCGGTGAGCAGATCAACCAGTTCGTCGGCACCGTCCAGCTCCGCGGCGTAGGTCATCGAGACCAGCTGGCCGCCGGCGGCCTCGACCAGCTCGGCGGCAAAGCCGGCGTCCGGTGCGAGTAGATTGTCGGGGTTCTGCGCGCCGCAGCGTGCTGGCGAGAGAAAGGGGCCTTCGGCGTGGACGCCGGCGAGCACTCCCTCGCGGGACAGTGCTCCCAGCAGCCGCACGGTCGCCAGCATGTTGTCCCGGGAACCGGCCATGGCGCTGGCCACCACGGTGGTGGTGCCGCTGCGATGCAGGAAGCCGGCTGCGCGCCGGGCGCCCTCCTCGTCTGCGGAGGAGAAGTCGCCGCCGGAGGCTCCGTGGCAGTGGGTGTCGATCAGCCCGGGTAGCAACAGGCTCTCCGCCGGGAGGTCAACCTGGCGCCAGCCCGCGGGGTCGAAATGCGAGGCGGGGCCGGCATAGTGGATCCGGTCGCCCGTAAAGGCGACGACGCCGTCGTCGAGCGTGGTTCCTGACGAGACGATCCGGCCCCGGACGTACTGCGGTTGCGGACCGGCCTGCCCGGGGGAGCTCATGCTCCGATTCTAGGCTGGCGCCTGCTCCTGCAGCTGATGGGGAGGCCGCCGGCTCAGAACAGGCGGGACTCGGCGTCGTCCACGCCGCGCATTTCGTCGTAGTCCAGGGTCAGGCAGGAGATGCCGCGGTCGGTGGCGAGCACCCGCGCCTGCGGCTTGATCTGCTGCGCGGCGAAGATCCCCTTGACCGGGGCCAGCAGCGGATCGCGGTTAAGCAGTTCCAGGTAGCGGGTGAGCTGTTCCACGCCGTCGATGTCGCCGCGCCGCTTGAGCTCAACGGCCACGGTGCCGCCGTCGGCGTTGCGGGCGAGGATGTCCACTGGACCGATCGCCGTCATGTATTCGCGCCGCACCAACGTGTGGCCCGGGCCGAGGCGATGGATCTGCTCCGCCAGCAGGCGCTGCAGATCGGCCTCCACGCCGTCCTTGACCAGCCCCGGGTCGACGCCCAAGTCGTGGCTGTACTCGTGCAGGTGCTCGTGGATGCTGATCACCAGGCGGTCATCGCTCTTGGCGTGCTGGACGTGCCAGACTTCCTGGACGCCGGACTCTGCGTCGTCAGTTTCCGGGTCGGCAACACGCAGCGTGGCCGGCGGGCTCATCCAGTTGAGCGGCTTATAGGAACCGCCGTCGGAATGGATCAGGACGGAGCCGTCCGCCTTCACCATTAACAGGCGCGTGGCCAGCGGAAGGTGGGCGCGGAGGCGGCCGATGTAATCGACGGAGCAGCGGGCAATGACAAGACGCACAGTAGGCCACTTTACCTTCTGCCGGGTGGGTGGTTCGGCCCGGGCCGCGGCGGTGGGGCAGAATGGATGCCATGCCCCGATCCAACCGTCCGCGCCGCCGTTCGGGGACGGGCAGCAGCAAGTGGACGCGGGAAAGCGAGCTGGACCTGGACCGCGCCCGCGCCGGCATCCCCGAGCGCCAGAACGCCCCCGACGGAGAGTGGAACGTCCGGCGGATCACCGGCTCGAACGCCGCCAAGTACTACACCTGCCCGGGCTGTCACCGCACGATCGGCCCCGGAATGGAGCACCTGGTGGCCTGGCGCGCCGATTCCTTGTTCGGCGGCGAGACGGCGCTGGCCGAGCGGCGGCACTGGCACCCGCGCTGCTGGCAGACCCGCAGTTTCCGTTACCGCTGAGCGGTGAGTTCAGTTGCGGTCCTGCCGCACAATAAAGACGTCCTTCAGCAGCAGCATCACCGCTGCCGCGACCGGAATCGCCATCAGCGCGCCCAGGACGCCCAGCAGCGAGCCGCCGGCAATCACGGCGATCACCGCGACCGCCCCGGGAACCGCAACCGCCCGCTGCATGACGCGCGGCGACACGAAATAGGCCTCGATCTGCAGATACGCAAAGTAGATGACGGCGAACAGCGCCGCCGTCTGCCAGCTGACGGTCAGGGCCACCAGCGAGACGAGCGCCCCGGCAATCACAGCACCGATCAGCGGGATGAACGCTAGCAGGGCGACGACGAACGTCAGCAGGGCGGTGAACGGCACCTGGGCAATGGACATGGCGATGAAGGCCACGGTTGCGTTGATCAGTGCCACGCAGGCCTGTCCGATCACGTAGCTGCCCACGCTGCTGCTGATCTCTTCGGACAGGCGCTGCACCTGCTGCCGCCTGGACCGTGGGGCCAACCGGTAGGCCCAAATCTTCAGCGCCGGAAGCGACGCCAGGAAGTACAGCGTGAGCACCAGCACGATCAGCGCCCCGAAGGCACCCTGGAGGACGGCACCCCCGACGCCAAGGACGCCGCCGAAGATGCCGGTGACGTTCTCAGAATTGGCAAAGAACTTGGCCAGTTCCACGTCGATGCGCTCTCGGACCTGGAACTGCTCATCGACGCTCTGGAAGACGGCCGAGTTCAGGAAGTCGTCAACATAGCGCGGGGCGTTGGCCACGATCTGGGTGGTCTGATTGACGATGGTCGGGATCAGCGTGGAGATAAAGGCGGCGACCAAACCCGCCAGGATCAGCACCACAATGATGACGCCGGCCGGTCGCGGGAGACCCTTGCGTTCCAGCCAGCGGACGATCGGGTCGAGCCCCAGGGCAATGAACAGGGCCGCCGCAATCCACGCCAGCAAAGCACCAACGTTGATGAGCACAAAGTAGAGCAGCAGGGCGAAACCGACGCCGACCGTTGCCATGAACCCGAAATGGATCGGATGCCGCGCAGGGGACATGTCTGTGCCGACCTGCCCCGAGGGAGTAGCAGTCGGCGGATCCGACTCGGGCGGCATTTCGAACCGGACGCGGGGCCTGGCGCGGGGCATGGAGGCTCCGATGCGCCCGAGGGCGCTCAGGACCGCGCGCTGGCGTGCAGCCGTCACGGGCGCCGAGGCCGGAGGTTGGGCCGGAGAATCGGCGGCCGCCCGATGGTCTTCGGCATCCTGTCCGTTGCCCGCGCCGGGCATCGGACCGTCCCGGTGTTCGTTCACGCAGCATCCTCTCTTACGCCTGCAGCCGCTGAAGCTGCGGGCGGGCGCTTCTGTGTCGCGGTAGGCAGCAACGGCGCAGGATGGTCGATTCTGAGCGAAAGACTACCAGTATGGCGCGGCGCTGCAGCGGATGAGGTCAGGCAATAGGACCGGCGTGGGCCGGCGCGGGATCCGGCTCCACGCGGACCGCGAGACGGTTCGTTACCATAGGGTTATAAAGTTTAACCGACGCCGGGCAACCGCTCCGGCCGTATAGGCTTGGGCGGACCCGCGGCCCTTCCTTCCTGCACGATCGACGATTGGTATTTTTGTGCGTTTCAAGATTTCCGTGGCCCTGATGGTGATCGGACTGTTGGCCATCGCGCTGGGCATCGCCCAGCGCACCGTCTGGGCCCCGCCCGAGCGGGCATCCGCCAGCTACGCGGCGGACGCCACCGCGCCGGTCACCGTGATTGAACCGGAAGTCTTTGGTATCCACGGGGAAGAAGTGGACGTTTCGGTGGAGGCCGAGGGCGACTTCCTGCTGGCCATCGGCCGGGCCGGCGACGTCGACGCCTGGGTCGGGAAGGCCGCGCACACCTCCCTGACCGGCATCGAGGACGGCCAGCTGCGGGGGACCGTGACCGAGGGCGATGCCAAGGTGCCGAATCCGGCCGGATCCGACCTCTGGGTAAGCGAAGAGCAGGCCGAGGGCAGCATTCAGCACCGTTGGCAGGCTCCGGCCGACGGCGAGTGGTCCATCCTGCTGGCCTCGGACGGCAGCGCGCCGGCTCCGACCAATGTGACCGTCACCTGGCCGAACGACACGTCCGTCCCGTGGTCGCTTGCCCTGATCATCCTGGGCGCCCTGCTGGTGGTACTCGGCGTGGCGATGGCCGTAGTGTCCCGCCGTCCGAACCGCCAGACCCCGGGCAACGACTCGCCGGGCATCGGCTCGGGCAACGACTCGGGCCCCGGCAGCGGAACCGGCAAGCGGACCGTCGCCGCCCCGGCGACCGCGCCGCTGGCCGAGACCGACGCCGCCGCGCCGGCCGGCCGCGCTAGTGAAGCCGCGCCGGCAAGGCCCGGCACGGAGAATCCGGAGGAGGGCTCGCGTCCCTCGGGCCGCCGTGCCTTGATGGTCCGCCCCGCGCTCGGCCTGCGTGCCGCCGCCGCGGCGGGCACCGCCGTCGTGCTTGCCGCCGGCACAGTGCTGCCCGCGCAGGCGGCTGCTTCCCCGGAAGCCGAGGAAGCAGCCGGCACCCCGGTAGTGCTGGAGAGCCAGTTGACCCGGATCATGGATTCCGTGGCGGCGTCAGTGTCGGATGCCGACAAGGCGCGGGACGCCGGCAAGCTCGAGCCCCGCGTCGGCGGGGCGGCGCTGACGGTCCGCGAGGCCAATTACACGGTGCGGGCCGAAAACGGCAACGCGGCGGCTCCGGTTCCGGTGGCCGCCGGACCGATCCTGGCCTCGATGGTCAGCACCAGTGCCGAGTGGCCGCGGACCGTGGTGACGGTGACCGAAGGCGAGGACAACCCGGTGCCGCAGGTGATCGTGCTGACGCAGCAGGATCCCCGTTCGAACTACCGGATGGTGGGTGCGCTGCAGATGTTGCCGGGAACAACGTTCCCGCAGGTCTCCACCGAGAGCGGCGGCACGCCGGCCGTTCCGCTGGATGCCGAGGACGGCCTGCTCTACTCGCCGCAGACGGCCGTGAAGATGGTCGCCGAGAACCTGGATAGCGGCAAACACCAGAACAAGATTGGCAAGAACACCTTCTCCGACCAGATCCAAAAGATTCAAAAGGACCAGGTCAAATCCAACAAGAGCGCGGACATCTCCTTCCGCCGCAGCGTCGACGACAAATCGCTGAGCGCGCTGCGCACGGCCGACGGCGGCGCCGTGGTGTTCGGCCACATCAAGTCGGTGACCAGAAGCGTGCCGGACGAGGCCGGCGCCACCGTGGAACTCTCGCCCGAGTTCGCGGCGCTGGCGGGGGAGGACTCCACCACCGAAGGCGTGGACGTCACGTACAGCGAAGCAGTCTTCCTGCGCGTGCCGCCGGCCGGCTCCGAGGAAAAGCTCACCGTGGTGGGAGTGGCCCAGGGCCTGGTGGACGCCAAGCTGAAGTAGAGCCTGCCCGGCCGGACAACCCGGCCGGGCAGCGTCGCTTGCCGCCCGCAATTCCTGACGCCCACCGAGACGTATTAGTGTGATGCTATGACCACTCCAACTCCAGAGCAGGGCCCCGCGCCGTCTTCCGTCAGCCTGCGCGGCGCCGTTGACCTGTCGGCACTGAAAAAGCCGCAGCAACCGGTTCCGGGTGCGCCGGCCGCGGCCGCCGGAGCGCCGGCAGCGGGCGACGGCGACACCGCAGGCTACATCGTCGAGGTGAACGAGCAGAGCTTCCAGGCGCTCGTCCAACTGTCCGCCCAGGTACCCGTGATCGTGGAGTTGACCGCATCGTGGAGCGACCTGGCGCAGCAGTTGTCCTCCGCCATGGCCGAGGTGACCAACGAATTTGCCGGCCGGTTTGTTTTGGCACGGGTGGACGTCGACGCCAGTCCCGGCATCGCCCAGGCCTTCCAGCTGCAGAGCGTGCCGGCCGCCGTCGCGCTCTTGAAGGGGCAGCCGATCCCGCTGTTCCAAGGCGCGGCGTCGGCCGACGAGCTCCGGCAGTTCGTCAACGAGCTGCTCAAGGTGGCACAGGCCAACGGCGTGACCGGCACGGCTCCCGGCGCGGCGGACGCTCCGGCCGAGGAAGAGAAGCCGCTGCCGCCGCTGCATCAGGAAGCATTCGATGCCATCGAGGCCGGCGATTACGCCCGGGCAGCGGCGGCGTACCAGAAGGCGCTGGCCGAGCAGCCGGCCGATAACGAGGCCCGCACGGGGCTGTATCAGGTGCAGCTGCTGAAGCGGCTCCAGGGTGCCGATGCCAATGAGCTGCGCCGCGCCGCCGCCGACAAGCCCGACGACCTGGAGGCACAGCTGGCGGTAGCCGACCTGGACGTGTCCGGCGGGCATGTCGAGGACGCCTTTGCGCGGCTGGTCGGCTTCATCAGCCGGCACGCCGGAGACGAACGGGAAGCGGCCCGGGCCAGGATCGTGGAACTGTTCGATGTGGTGGGCAGCTCCGACCCACGGGTCTCCAAGGCACGTCAGGCCTTGGCGCGGGCGCTCTTCTAAATGGTGCAGGCTTCAGCCGGCGGCCTGTTCGACCCCATACGGCTGCGCGGACTGCAGCTGGCCCATCGCGGCTGGGTGGCGCCCATGTGCCAGTATTCGGTCCGCCGGGACGATGCACCGGGAACGCCGAACGACTGGCACCTGATGCACTTGGGCCAGTTCGCCGCCGGCGGCGCGGCACTGATTCTCACCGAGGCGACGGCGGTCAACGCCACCGGCCGGATCAGTCCGCAGGACACCGGCATCTGGACCGACGCGCAGGCGCAGGAGTGGAGCCGGATCACGGAGTTCGTGCACCGTTACGGTTCGGCGGACACCAAGATCGGCATCCAGTTGGCCCACGCCGGGCGCAAGGCCTCGACCTACGCACCGTTTGCCCGGGAATCCGGTTCCGTCCCGCACGCCGAGGGCGGCTGGCAGACCGTCGCTCCGACGACCGAGGCCTTCGGCCGCTACGCTGCGCCGGCGGCGCTGGACGAGTCGGGCATCCGGCAGATCGTCTCCGACTTCCGCGACGCGGCGGCCCGTGCGGTCTGGGCGGGGTTCGACACGATGGAGATCCACGGCGCCCACGGCTATCTGCTGCACCAGTTCCTGTCCCCGCTGGTCAACACCCGGACCGATGAGTGGGGCGGGTCGGCGGCCAACCGTGCGCGCCTGCTGCTGGAGGTGGTGGAGGCGGTCCGCGGCGTGATCCCGGATGCCATGCCGCTGCTGCTGCGTGTCTCCGCCAGCGACTGGGCGGACGGCGGCCTGGGGCCGGAAGCGGTGGCCGACGTGGTGTCCCAGGCGGCCGCCCGCGGCGTGGACCTGGTGGACGTGTCCAGCGGCGGCGCGGTGCACGGCGTGAAGATTCCGCTGGGCCCCGGCTACCAGGTGCCTTTCGCTGCCGCCATCCGCCGCCAGTCCGGCGTGCCGACCGGCGCCGTCGGGCTCATCACCACGCCGGCGCAGGCCGACGCGGTCATTAGGGAGGGCTCGGCCGACGCCGTGCTGCTGGCGCGCGCGGCCCTGCGCCATCCGCACTGGTGGCAGCGCGCCGCCGTCGAACTGGGACACGACCTGGCGTGGGCGCCGCAGTACGAGCGTGCCGCGGTGACGGAGAATTATTAGTCCTTGCGGATGATGCCCGCGCGGACGCCGCGTTGTTAACGTGGCAGTATGACTTCGCACCCATCACATCCACCGGTCCAGCAGCCGGACGACCAGAACCCCGGCCAGCCGCCTGCGCCCGCCGGCGGTGCCCAGGCTCCGGCCCCCGCCTACGGTGCCCAGGCTCCCGTTCCCGCCCTGGCCGTGCGCGGCCTGGCCAAGCGGTTCGGCGAGAAGATCGCCGTCAACGGCGTCAACCTGGACGTGCCGGCCGGGTCCTTCTACGGACTGGTCGGCCCCAATGGCGCCGGCAAGACTACCTCGCTCTCCATGGCCACCGGCCTGCTCCGGCCCGACTACGGCCAGGTGTGGGTGCACGGGGTGGACGTCTGGGCCGAGCCGCTGAAAGCCAAGCGCCTGATGGGCGTGCTGCCCGACGGCGTGCGGCTGTTCGACCGGCTGACCGGCGAGCAACTGGTCACCTACGCCGGTTTGCTGCGCGGCATGGACCGGGAGACGGTGGCCGCGCGGGTACCGGACCTGCTGCGGGCGATGGACCTGACCAATGACGCCGGCACCCTGGTGGTGGACTATTCCGCCGGCATGACCAAGAAGGTCGCGCTGGCCACGGCGTTGATCCATGCGCCCAAGCTGCTGGTGCTGGACGAACCGTTCGAGGCGGTAGACCCGGTCTCCGCCGCGAACATCCGCGACATCCTCCACGACTACGTGGCCTCCGGCGGAACGGTGATCGTTTCCAGCCACGTGATGGACCTGGTCCAGCGCATGTGCGACCACGTGGCGGTCATCGCCGGCGGCAACGTGCTGGCCGCCGGGACCGTGGACGAGGTCCGCGCCGGTGCCAGCCTGGAAGAGCGATTCGTCCAGTTGGTCGGCGGCCGGACCCAGGCGGAGGGGCTCGAGTGGTTGCGCACCTCGTAAGGCTGAAGCTGACGCTGCTGCGCAACGGCTTCAAACGCAGCCCATGGCAGCTCGTCGGCGTGATCCTCGGCGGCCTGTACGCCATCGGCATGCTGGCACTGCTGATCTCCGGACTGTTCTTCCTCAGCTACACCGAGCCGGAGATGGCTCGCATGGTGGTGGTGCTGGGCGGCACCGCGGCCTTCTTGGGCTGGGCTCTGATCCCGATGATGGCCACCGGCGTGGACATGACGCTGGACCCGGCCCGCTTCGTCACCTACGCCGTGCCCATGCGGCAATTGCTGCTGGGGCTCGCCATCGGCGGCCTCGTGGGCATCCCCGGCGTGGTGACCCTGGTGGCAGCGCTGGGTCAGGCGGCCGCGTGGTGGCAGCACCCGGTAGCGCTTGTGGCCGCCGTGCTGTGCGCGGTGATCGCCACCCTCACCTGCGTGGTGCTCTCCCGCGTGACCACGTCGGCGTCCACCACGCTGGCCAGCTCGCGCCGGTTCAAGGACATGAGCGGCGTCATCGGCATCATCCCGCTGGTGCTGCTGGGACCGATCATGCTCGGCATCACCGAGGGCTTCCGCAGCTCGCAGGACTTCCTGCCGTCGCTGGCCGAGGGCCTGGCCTGGTCGCCGCTGGGCGCGGTCTGGGCCGTGCCGGGCGACCTGGCGCTGGGCAACTGGGGCGCCGCGGCGGCCCGGCTGCTCATCGCGGTGGCCTTCCTGGTGGTGATGGCCTGGCTGTGGAAGCTGAGCCTGGCCCGCGCGCTGGTGACTCCGCCGTACAACGCGGTGTCGCGCAAAACCGGCGGCAAGCTGGGCTGGTTCTCCCGAATGCCCGCCACCCCCGCGGGGGCCGTGGCGGCGCGCGCGCTGATCTACTGGTTCAAGGATCCGCGCTACGGCGCGTCGCTGGTGTCCATTCCGCTGATCCCGGTGGCCGTCTTCTTCGGCCTCTCGCAGGCCGGCGACTTCACCTTCATGCTCTGGCTGGGCCCGATGATCGCCTTCCTGCTCTCCTTCGGCATCTCCGCCGACATCGCCTACGACAACACGGCGTTCGCGCTGCACGTCAGCACCGGCGTGAGCGGCCGGGACGACCGGATCGGGCGCGCCGTCGCCTGCGCGGTGATCGCCCTGCCGGCCACCGTGGTGCTGACCGTGCTGCCGTTCGTCTTCATCGGCGAATGGCACCTGCTGGCCCCCGTGTCCGGGGTCGCGCTCGGCGTGCTGCTGACCGGACTGGGCCTGTCCAGCGTGGTCTCGGCCCGGTACACCTACAACGTGCCGCTGCCGGGGGAGAGCCCGTTCAAGACCCCGCCCGGTTCGACCGCCCGGATGATGCTGGTCCAGCTCGGCGGCCTCGGCGTGCTGGTGCTGCTCTCGCTGCCGGAGTTGGTGCTGGCGCTGATCGGCGTCTTTACCGGCGACGCGCTGTGGGGCTGGCTGGCCCTGCTGGTCGGCGTCGTGCTCGGTGCGGTGCTGCTGGTGGTCGGCGTTGTGCTGGGCGGCCGCTGGTACGACCGCCGCACGCCGGAACTCCTCCAGGCTGTGGCGAAAAACAAATAGCAGCCCAACTCACCTGCTACGGAAGGCGAGGACGACGCCGGAGGCTGCCTCCGCCGTCGTCCTTCCTTTTTCAGGGGTTAAGATGGTTGGCATGAGTCTTCCCCCGGATCCTTTCGAAAACGACCCCCGCGCGCCGCAGACCCCGGGCGGGTCCACCGC